>CANQIW010000041.1 GCA_947624055.1 uncultured Lachnospiraceae bacterium | reverse complement strand
ATGATAATACAGGTAACGCCCGCCTTCTTCAGCTCCAGCATGATCTCCAGAAGCTGCGCGGACTCCTCGTCGTTCAGTGCCGCCGTCGGCTCGTCGAGAATCAGAAGCTCCACGTTCTTCGCCATTGCCTTGGCGATCTCGATCAGCTGCTGTTTGCCGACGCCCAGCGTGTTGACCGGAGCGTTCAGATTTTCATTCTGCAGACCGACATGAGCCAGCGCTTCCTTCGCGCGCTCTCTCGTCTTCGTCCAGTCGATGACGCCGCGCATGGAGAGCTGTTCGTTTCCCATGAACACATTCTCCGCGATCGAGAGATACGGGCTGAGCGCGAGCTCCTGGTGGATGATAACGATGCCCTTGCCCTCACTGTCCTTGATCCTGTGGAACTTGCAGGTCTCGCCCTTGTAGATGATATCTCCCTCATATGTGCCGTGGGGATACACACCGGAAAGGACATTCATCAGCGTCGATTTGCCGGCTCCGTTCTCGCCGCACAGCGCGTGGATCTCGCCCTTTTCCACCTGGAAATTGACGTCGTCCAGAGCCTTCACGCCTGAGAATGCTTTCGTAATGTGTCTCATTTCCAAAATAATTTCAGACATGCCTTCCCTCACTCCTTTACCAATTTACATAAACATGGGCGGCGGATTTTCCCGCCGCCCAGTCATTTTTTACTCTTCAGAAGGACTTGCCCTCTGTCGCCGTTCAGTTAAAGAAATCGAAACGGATTACTTCAGCTGATCCTCCGTGTAGTAGCCGCCGTCGATCAGGATCTCCTGGTAGTTGGACTGGTCTACTGCAACCGGTGTGCACATGTAGGTCGGAACAACGAGAGCGCCGTTGTCGTACTGCTCTGTGTCGTTGATCTCCGGCTCGGAGCCCTGAAGCACCGCGTCAACCATCGTAACAGCCTTGGAAGCAAGGAGACGGGTATCCTTGTAGATGGACATCGTCTGTGTGCCGTCGATGATGTTCTTCGTAGCCATAACCTCAGCGTCCTGACCAGTGATCAGCGGCCAGTTCTCCTCGGTGTAGCCTGCGCCCTGAAGAGCAGCCTTGATGCCGTATGCAAAGCCGTCGAATGCGGAGCATGCGATGTCAAGATCTTCGTCAGCGTAGTTTGCCGTCAGGATGTTCTCGCAGTTCGCCTGAGCGGTCTCCTGAGACCATCTGAGGATACAGGTGTCTTCGAAGGAAGTTCTGCCGGACTTGCAGACCAGCGTGCCGTCGTCCAGGTACTCCTGAAGGACTTCCATGATACCATTGTACAGGAACAGCGCGTTGTTGTCGTCCGGGGAGCCCATGAAGAACTCGATCGTGTAGGACTCGCCTGCCTCGCGTGCAGCGTCGAGATCCTTCGCTTCCTTGATGTAGTTCGCGATAACGGTACCAACGCCCTTGTTATCGAATGTAGCGTAGTAGGAAACAGCGTCCGTGTCCATCAGCAGACGGTCGTAAGCGATGATCGGGATGCCAGCTTCCTTCGCCTGCGCCTCAGCGTTTACGAGAACGCCGGAGTCGATCGCCGCGATAACCAGGCAGTCAACGCCCATGCTGATGTAGTTCTCAAGCTGGGAAACCTGCTGAGCCGTGTCATCCTCTGCGTACTGAAGCTCTACCTTGTAGCCCTTCTCCTCGAGCTGCTCCTTCATGTTCGCGCCGTCGTTGATCCAGCGCTCGGAAGACTGTGTCGGCATCAGGATACCAACCGTCTTCTCCTCATCTGCCATTGCCGTTGTCGCGGAAACGCCGAAAACCATAGCGCCTGCAAGTAAGCATGCCAATACCTTCTTCATAAAAAATCCTCCTTTAAGTTATAAAATAATAATTTACAAACCGCATCCAAGCGGATTTTGTACAAAGGAAAAGAGAAGTCTCGCCGGCGTCGTTGGTCAAAATCCACAACATATCTTCCGCTCAATCTTCATCTATGTCAGATTATACAAGGAAAACGTTTATCCGTCAATAGAAAATATGTCAAGATTGTGATAAATCTTATCAAAATCCTGCCAATCTGCATAAAGTCGGCGCAGGCTACACCAGCCACAGATATTCATACGGTCCGAGCAGAACCGCGTTGTCATAGGAGCGCACCGGCCGCCCGGTCAGCAGATCCGTCATGTCGCCCGGCAGCCCGAACCAGCCGAAACGGTTCGCATCCACCCACTGCTCCTGTTCCGAAAAATTGGCGAGTACCATCATCTTGTTTTCCCGGTGAAAGCCGAACACCGCCTTGTTGTCCAGATCAACCGGCGTCGATCTGATATCGGAACAGAAATACGGACAACTCTTGCGGATCTCGATCATCCTTCGGATGCCGGAGAAGATCTGTCCCTGCACCGTCCCCATATCCGTCCGCTTCTTCGCCGCCGCCCAGTCCATCTTCCCGCGGTGCAGCCAGCGGGAATCGCCGGCGATACGTCGGTCGTTCTTGTAGCTCCAGTCGTTGAGCTGCCCGATCTCATCCCCGCTGTACAGAAGCGGGATGCCCGTGTACGAGATGATGACAGAATTCAGGAGCAGGATGCGCTTGATCGCCAATTCAATCTTGTAGGCGTGTTTTTCCCTCAGCGCCTGCTCCAGCCCGCACATGGAGGCGAACGTGCCGCTGTTTCTCGCGTCCAGCGTCACCGGGTTAAACTCGTAGAGCTCCCCGATGGAAAAGCTCCCGGGATACTGCCCCAGCATAAATTTGATGATAAACTGCTTGTGCGCCTCCGGGTCAAAGCCAAGCTCCCGCAGGATCCCCGTCTCGAAGCCCCAGCCGATGTCGTCATGGCAGCGCCCGTAATTGATCCAGACCGCGTCGTCCGGCACGCCGTAATCCTTCGCGAGCGAACGCTCCATCAGCCGCACATCCCGCGTCGCGAGGGAATTCCAGAGAAGCACCATCAAAGAGGCGTTGTACATGACATTGCACTCCTTCTCTTCTCTGGTTCCGAAATATTTCACGATCTCCTTTGGCTCGACGATCGCCTCTCCAAGGAATATGACAGAGGGGCATACCTCCCGGATGATCTGGTACGTCATCCGCAGAAGCGTATGTACAACGGGATGATTCATGCAGCTTGTGCCGGGCTCCTTCCACATATAAGGGATCGCGTCCAAACGGAAGATATCAATCCCCTTGTTCGCGAGCGCAAGCAGCACCTCCACGATCTTGTTGAACACCTGCGGGTTCGCGTAATTCAGATCCCACTGGAATTCATAGAAGCGTGTCATCACATATTTGCCGAGCTCCGGATAATAAGTAAAATTCTTCGGCGCGACCTCCGGAAAAATCTCCGTCATCGTCCGCTCATACTCCCGCGGAAGCGCCTCGTCGTCAAACATGTGGTACATATCGGCGTACTCCGGGCTGCCCTTCCGGCACTCCTCAGCCCAGACGTGCTCCTTCGCCGTGTGGTTCAGCACGAAATCGATACAGGTGCGGATCCCCCGCGCCTTCAGCAGACCGACCACCCGCTCAAGTTGCTCCATCGTGCCGAGCTTCGGCTCGACCGCAAGGTAGTCCGATACGGCGTAGCCGCCGTCATTGTTTCCCTCGCGGGACTTTAAAAGCGGCATGAAATGCACGTAGGTGACGCCCAGTTCCTCCAGATAATCAATCTTCTCCTCAAAGCGGTAAAGATCCTCGCTGAAGCGGTCTACATAGAGCATAATGCCGACCATCTTCTCCGACAGGTACCAGCCGTTGCCCTCAGCGTCCTGCGCGATAAGCTCCGGACCGCGCTCCCTCTTCGCCCGCGCGATGATCTCCCGCAGTTCCCCGAAGCGCCGGTCTGTCTGCTCGCTCTCTCCGTAGAGCCCATAGTAATACTGTTTCAGATCCATCCGGAGTCCTCCTTATGTATCGCAATTTGGTATTACCACTATACTATTTTACCGCCCCATTGACAAGCCCATTCGAGGCTCTTTCCGGCAGGCAGGATCAGGAAAGGATGTCGTTGATTTTGGCAAAAGCCCAATAATATCCGACGAAATCGCCCGGACGAAACAGCCCTTGCAGAAAACAGGAGCGCCGTTTCAGGCGCTCCCAATCTGCAGATAAAGCAACCGAGTTTCTCGGAAATGTAAGCAGGACGATAAGCCGGGTTATGTCGTGAATGGCCATCTATCCAGGCCTGTCGTCGCCGACAGGCTCCAGCGACCTACCTGAGGCTGACGGGCCGCCATATGCCTCGTTGCGGTCTTGCTTCGGATGGGGTTTACATATGCCCCGGCCGTTACCGGCCGGGCGGTAGTCTCTTACGCTGCCCTTCCACCCTTACCGGCACGGCGTGCGCCGCACCGGCGGTATATTTCTGTTGCACTATCCTTGGAGTCGCCTCCACCGGACGTTATCCGGCATCCCTGCCCTGTGAAGCCCGGACTTTCCTCGCCTGGCACCTTTCGGATCCGCCAGCCGCGGCCATTTATCCTACTTACGGCAGTGATTGTAACATAACTTTTTCGCCCTGTAAACTACTTGATTTTGCTGAATGATTGATATATAAAATATACAGAGGGAGGCGAGAACAATTGGACAGAAAATATAATGTTCCTGAAAGAATCATAAAAGAGCTTTCCTTTTTTTCCAGAAAAAACAAAGTGCGAAAGGTCGTCCTGTTCGGTTCGCGCGCGCGGGGCAACTGCACGGAAAGAAGCGACATCGATCTCGCGGTCAGCGGCGGCGATTTCGATGCGTTTTATTGGGATATCAGGGAAAACGTCCACTCGCTCCTGACATTTGATATCGTCGATCTTGACTCTGGTATTTCTGAAGAACTGAGAAAAGAAATAGAAAAAGACGGGGTAATTATCTATGAAGAAACTCGATAATTTCAGAAATTGTCTGGATGTGCTGAGAGGCGCGGACTTTAAATTCGCAAATGAAAACGAGATATACAGAACCGGTGTAATTGCCCAGTTTAACCTAACCTTTGAGCTCGCCTGGAAAGCGCTGCAGGCCGTGTTGAGGATACACGGCTCGCAGGGCGCAGAGACTGGCTCTCCCAGAGAGATCCTCCAGCTTGGATACAAGCTCGGTTTCGTGGATGATTCCGCTGTATGGCTCGCAATGCTGAAAAACCGCAACAATTCAGCGCATATCTATGATGAAGGCCAAATTGACGAGCTGCTCCTGCTCATCCGCGACAGCTTTATTCCGGCATTCTCCGTTCTTGAAGAAACCTTGAATCAAAAGCTCGCTGAGACTGAAGCATTTGAAGGCGAAAAATAGGCATTGAAACAGAGGCACACATACGGGCAATCCCTGCTTGTTTGTGTCCTTTTTCTTGAATCCTATAAGGACAGATTCTCCCACGAGAAGGGCATCTCGATCATACGCAATATGACCAGCAAAACAAAATCACTGGGAAGACAGTTGCAGATATATGGGTGTGTTGATGGGCTAAATTGTCACGCTAAAAGACCGCCCAAACGATAACCCTTTCATCTTTCACAAAAAGTTCATAATTTTCTCTCCCGCAGCCACTTGCTTTCCGGTTCGCTATCATGTATATTAAAAATGAGCTTGAGCTCACGTGTGGAGGTTTTTCCTCTGCAAAAAGCGGTGAGGCCTACCATGAGTGGCACCTATAAAAGTCAGTGAGGCCTACTGTGAGTGGCACCTATAAAAGTCAGTGAGGCCTACTGTGAGTGGCACCTATTTTGTGGCTGTGACTTTTGTCGCAGCATTTTCATTTATGAAAGGAAATCATATGAAACAGCCTCGCCTTAATCTATATCTTGTTGATCTAAAATACATACGAAACCTGTCCCATGTGGATGACAACGTCATGTCCGTATCGCCTCAAATTGGCAAGAGCACTCGCCCATTTGTAGGAATTATTGTAAACGTCAAATCGGTTTACGAGGAAGCAATCGATTCATGGAAGTTATACTGTTAGATACTCCTGAAACTACCACTTGATGATGTCATATTCAAACTCGAAAATTTGACAGACAAAAATTGCTCAAGCTAAAGAAATTGATGTTCAGATTAGCAAAATTGCTGTACTAACAAGTAAAAGCACTACACTGGAATATAAAATAAAAAATTAAGAGTACGTTTTGAATTGCCTCATCTATTCTCTTTTAATCTATTGGCCTTTTCAAAAACTTACTACAATTCGAGTTTCTTTCCATACTCCACGTCATACTTTTCTGGATCGAATGTATCAAACCCGCTTCCGTGATGGAGGGTAATCTCTCCATAATAAAGCTTTCCATCCACATCATAGAAATCAATCCTAACATATTTGAAATTTTGAGCAATTTGTCCCGCGATTTCCTTCATTCTTCCAAATGTTGGCGGAGATGGAATATTGTCTCCTATAAGTCCACCCTTGTGATCCCTTGAGGCTACCCACTCCATATCCATACGCTTCCACTCAGGAGAATATATACTTCTATAATTCTTCCCTTCACGATCAATAGAACAATATACAAACTGAAGCTCGCCATTTATATAATGAAGTTTATAGTCATTTGGAATACGTCCCTTTTTGTCAAGTAGTAATTTTTCTATAATAATGCAGGGTTTTATATTTTTGTATTGCCATTCCTGAGACACATAATAATAGTTTACCGCCATCCACTTGCGACAACTATTTCTGAGTTTTTTATAATCCACCCTGCCCTTGTCTCGAATAATTTCATAGTTCCCACTACCGGAGTTACACTTAACAATGCAAGGCTCATCTGGGATGTTTTCCAGTTTTATGTTCCTCCAGTCATCCGTCACATATAGTAGCGGAATCAGGCTCTCTCCTCCGAATTGTCTCCAATACTCTCTTGCCCTATATTTATCAGCTACAATAGTATGAAAATTTTCACGGACATTTAATTTTAGCCATTGAATCTTTTCATTAAGAGTTTGTGGATTATTAAAATTTACGTCTCGATCAAAAACCTTTCTAAATTTTCTTTTCATTTCAGCTTTGTCATAACCCCTCCCAAATATTTTACCCGGGAGTTCGAATCGAAAAAATCCGTAAAATTTGTAGACGTAATAATTGTTCCTCATGGTATTTCTTATTCCCATAAAACCTCCTCCATATTCTGCGTAACCCACTCTTTGTGACATCTGTGAGAAATAACAATCTTTCTTTCACACTCATTCAGTATCGGAAGATCCGAGGGGCTATCTGTAATACAAACCTTTTTTGAAACTACCAGCTTATTTTCCTGAATATACTCATCTAACATCCTCACTTTTTCTGTTCCGAGACATTCCTTCAATAATCTTCCTGTACATCTATTATCCCTAATCTCAATTTCTGCACTGACAACTCCATCAATTCCATATTCCTCCATAAAATACCGGATATAGAATCTGGAACCGCCACTTACAATTACCGTTCTGTAACCTTCTTCCTTCAATTGGCCAATCAGATGTATCGTTTCCGGGATTAAACACTGCCTCACCTTTATGTCATAATATTTCTCTCCATATTTTTCCAGATTTTTCACGGGAATATTTCGCATCGTCAAAACCATCAATTTCTTTCGTAGATGATGTCGATATCCCAGTTTAAAAGAAATCCGATTTAAAAACCCCAATATATGTTTAACAGTGTTATTACATAATACCCTATATCCTACTGGCCTTTCATTTTTGAGAACATATTCTAAAAAGGGGTCAAGTGTTTGGAAATTTGCAATTGTCTCGCAAAAATCTATTATTGCTAGCTTAACCATCCAAATCCCTCCCAAAATGGAGGCTTATTACCTCAGCTACACGTTTCATCTGTTTCCTCGTACCTACTGTGATTCTCACGCAATGCTCTGCCAGATATTTTGTCTGTGAAACATCCCTGACATAGATGTTCTTATCGGCAAGATCTTGTATTAGTGTTTGCTTATCCCTAGGACTGTTCAATGCCAGAAGAACAAAATTCCCAGCACCATGTATGCATCGCAAATAGTCGGACAGTTTATACATGTCCCTTATGAACTGTTCTTGTGCTTCATGTACTTCTGCGACATATTGTTCCATATATCCAACATCACCAAGAGCACCAATAGCCGCTTCCTGCGCGAAGGTAGTAATATTCTTTGGATTTCGTATGCTTGATATGTAGTTAATATTACTTTCAGAAGCAATCAAATAACCAAACCTGAAATTAGCAAGTGCAAAAGCTTTGGACATAGTTCTTGAGATGAGAATATTCTCATATTGTCGTACAAGCTTCTTTGCAGATATCTCAGAAAATTCTGCATAGGCTTCATCGATCAAAAAAAGAACCTCGGGAAATTCATCCAAAAGCTCGTGAATGAATTCAACGGAATGTTGTGTACCGGTCGGATTATTAGGATTACAAATGTACACAAGCGAAGGTTCAATTCTTCGGATATCATCCCGAAACGCACAATCATCAAACTCAAAAGTATCATTAAGAGTATGGTAGTAAATTCCAGCCCCACAAACTTCTGCAGTCAGTCGAAAATTGTCATAAGTAGGTCCAAGAAGTAACACCGGATCACCGACTGTTATATATAGTTTCGCTATATACTCGTGCAGACTGTCAGAGCTGGCAAAATATTGTATGTTTTCTTTTGGTAATCCAATGTATTCAGAAAGAAGTTTCAAAAGTTCCTCGTTATAAGTCGACGGATAGAGATTATAAAAATTATCTCCAAGAATCAATTTCTTTAATCTCTCTGCTACCATTGGAGAAGGCGGAATTGTAGCCTCGTTCCAGTCTAGTTTTAGTATTTCACTTCTCTTTGCGGGACTCACCGTCCAAACCTTGTGTGATGCAAGTTTATATGGTTTAAAGTTTCGAAGATATTTGTTAATATAAGACATATTTATCACCTTACCTGTTCTTCATTATATATTTCAATTTATTATGTTTTTCTCCTTCATAAATAATGTTTGACATTGATCCTACTGAGTTGGCATTACTTTTCCGCCTAAAGGCGGTCTAACAAACCATTTCCTTGTTACTGGTGACTGCTTAAAAACGACTCCCCGTTACTTATCACTATCTCCTTCTATTCAATCTCTATCATATTGTTCCTTGATATACTTCTTTACCGTTTCCTCATTCACGTTACCTACCATTTCGCAATAATATCCTCTTGCCCAAAAGTGTCTATTATACTTCTCGCAATATTCCGGATGTCTGTCAAATATCATTAGTGTCTCTTTCCTCTAATCCTTCCTATCACTTTTTCATCTCCCTGCGTAATGTTTCAGGCATCACTTCTCTGTGACATTTTGGAACAAATTCAATATGATACGTGTAATTATACCTGATGTGCTATATAGCTATGCCTCATTTCCAATAATCTTTTCTCACCTTTTCAACAGCCATATTAATTAGAGCCTTGAAATATGCACACAAATCTTTAAAATTCGAATTTCTAAAATACACAAGCAGATTAACCACAAGCGGAACAGTTGCCCAAACAGCTATTCTTCCTGACATTCCTATAAAATTAATTGACATATTCTTCGTCAACAAGTACATTATCATTCCTTCAAAAACTACGATGAAAAGCAACAATAGATGCTTTATGAGATATTTTTTGAAAGATTTCCTAAAAAAGTTTTTTACAACAAATCTTATCCGACCATATTCAATTGGAAAAAGAGCCAAAAGTGAACCAATCTGAACACCCGTCACTCCAAACCGACGTGCTAAAACAATAGACAAAACAATATTTAAAAACGCAGATATCAACATACAGTTACGATCTTGTCTATAATCACCAAAAACGTTACGATATTTATATACAATCTCCCAAACAGTTCCAACATAAATTGTTAAGGAAAGTGCCACTACAAAAGAATACGGCAAAAGATAATCTCCACAACCTAACCAAATCTGGATAACCGGCTGAGAAAAAACTAAAAATCCACCACTGATATAGCTAGCAAAAAAGAAACTAAATACGTCAAACATTTCAAACTGTTTCCAAAGTTCCTCCCGTTTTCTTCCACTATATATAATATTCCCAATTGTTGCTTGTACAGGGTTTAGCAATCTATACAACAGAAGTGTAGAAACACCATTTTTTATGATGATGTAATTACCAAAAAGAGCCACATCCCGAATTCCACAGACAATAGAAATGACAATATTATCCGTTGCATTATATATTGCATATGCAATTTTATGTACCAAAAAATTCTTGAGATCCGGAATCATATTTCGCTCTCGGACATAATCTAATGTGATTTTATATTTCCGCTTTAAATATGGATATTCTCTATTTGTCTTGTATAAAATCACCCAATCCGCAATAAGAGTTGTTGATAATTGAATTGTAAGATATAATAAATAATCTCTAAAAATAGCAAGTGTGGACAACTGTATCACTTGAATTACTAAATTAGTAAATAAATCAATTTCAACCGCCTTGTACTCTTTCTGATCTGCCACATAAATCGTCCGCCGATATGACAAAAGGTATCCTAACACCGTGCTTATAAGCTGTAGAAAATAGACTATGTACAGATAATGTATATCTCTGTTTGCACCTTTCACAATATATGGGACAAAAATACAGGCAATCATCCCACAGACTGCTACAATTCCCGCAATAAATCGATAAATCCACTTATAAAGATATATAAGTTTACCAATCTCCTGTTCATTATCTGTTACAATTTCCCTATATAAGTGAAAAGAAATAATTGTCCCAACACCCATTTCCGCAACAGACAGGATAGAAAAAACACTCCCAAATACACTCTGATAACCTAGGTATTCAACATCTAGAAACATGACAAACATTCGACGATTGATAAACTGTAATAACATTATCAGAAGTTGAACAATTACAGATATTACACTATTTTTAAATGTTTTTATAAAATTCACGTCTCATATTCCTTACTAAACCAATCACTTTTTATAACTCGTAAAGATATTACATTACCTTCTTTAAAAAACATATCCGGAACCCGCGAATGTAAAATTAACAAATGTTGTTTCAGTCTTCCTACAATAAGATTTATGGTTAATACCCCTTACAGCCCATAAGGAATTATCCATCTTGTTGCTTAAGCTGTTAGAATGAGTATGGCAATAGGTCTAGCCGTTTCCTCCAAGGACTTCACATCCGTAATTAAGTCAGTCAACCAGCCTCTCATTCGCTGCATTCGTTTTACGTAGGTTGAACCTCCCGTTCACGTGATACCCAGTAGATTATTCTTTATATTCCTTTAAATGAAATACTTTTTTGATAATTTCACGTCCACATATAATTTGTAATCGAAAAATAGATTTCCATGAACTCCTATGGCAATTATCCTTTGCCAAATATTGTAATGCCAAAAAAGGCAATGCATAATCTATCGTAAACGGAATACCTATAAAACGATTTATTTCTGGATATTTTGATATACGATCCTTTTTTATATATACCAAAATATTTTGTGCATAGAATAACATCACTTTCGGGTTTCCAGAGACAAACCCTCTTATTGGATCAATTGCAATATATCCTCTTTTGCTAAATTTTTTGTACCAATAAGATTGCCACTGCTCATTCACATGATGTTGACCTCCCTGATTTGGAATAGCCGCACTAAAAATAACAACATCCGCACATTTCGTGATACTTTCGACGAATATATCTGCACTTTCTATAGCTAAATGTTCCGCTACTTCAACAGATATTGCTAGATCAAATCTTCTGTGCAGATCGACACCCTTTTCCAAATTGCCAGAACAGAACTTTTCTTTTTTAATCATAAGCTCCTCTTGATCAACCCAGTCACCATCAATCCCTACTATGTCTTCAACTCCGCTTTCCGTAAAAACACTAAGCCAAGCTCCAATACCACATCCAAAGTCCACAACACTTTTTGTCCTAGGAAAAAGTTCCAAAATATATGGAACAATTACTCTTGCAGATGTTAAATTTGAACATTCTCCCATTTTCATCTCTTCATAAAATTTTTTGTTATACGACATTATTCTTTCCTCCCTTTCTGGCAAACATTTTTCTATTTTTGACAGATTTCTAATTCATACTTTCAAATAAATATGTCAGGGAAATGAATATTTCTCTATATCTGATACAAAAACAAACAGTAAAAATATAACACATGAAGTAAAACATTTAGATCTTTCACTTGCCATGGCTTTAAATGTCTATTCTTTTTGGCAACAAATCTTTGTCTACAAGTTGCTCCGCCCTTTCCGCTTAATTATAGCTTCTTACCAACTCAGATTGTGTAGAAACATTCTCTGATCCCAAGAATCAATTTTCATATAAGCATATCTATAAAGCACACAACGAAATATTAAGGTACTCCAAATAATTACAAAAATAATAATACGCTTCTAATGGTGTAGCACCTGATAACTCAAAATTGTGAACAACTTATGATAATTTCTTTGTACGCATAAAATCTTTGCAATTACATCCCTAGCATATAATGCATCATCTCCCCAAATTTCCAACTCTGAATATACGTATATGTTCACAATTCCAAAACACATTGAATTGTGACTTATCAAAAAAACAACTAGTATAAATGAGCAATCTGTATTGGCAAAGAGACTGCCAACTCATGCTAACCTCACTTGAAATTTCATTCCATTTCGTAGAGAAACACAGTCCTTACCTTTTGAGATGCAGATTCATAAAATTTAAAGTTACGAAGATACTTGCTAATGTATGAAATTGTATATTCTCCCTTGTCTAATGATAATATATTATAATTATTTATAACCCTGCTTTTTTCTTACATATATATTTCCTCTTATCCAAAGTTTTGTATAGACATACTCTGGATAATAGCACATCGCTTTTGCGAAATGTGTAATCTTATTGCTTCTTTCACTTTTCATCAGCCGTATCTCATTAATAGCCTTGAGAAACAAACCTATCCTTTTTTCATTAATTCTTTTACTATCAATATATCTTTTATAGTTTTCTTTTGAAAAACTATCAACACCTTGCTTCTTTCTCTCTCTAAAAAGCTTCCGTTGATACTTCGCTGCATAAAATTGTTCTATTCTTTTCTGTGAACTTATACTATTTTTTCTATATCGATAATATAAAAGGCGTTCATCCATAACCATAAGATTAAATCCCGCAGACAATAACCGTAACCATAAATCATAGTCTTGTGAAGTCCTAAAATCACGATATCCTCCAACCGCATTGACTGCTTCAGCTTTCATAATTATACTTGGATGGACAAAAATATTTGTTATTGGCAAATACATCTTTGAATCGTGCAACGACGATAATTCATCCATTTCTGGAAAACGTCTTCCCGCTTCATCAATACTAATATACCCGCATGACACAACATCAGCATTATTCTCGTACATATATGTAAGTTCTCGTTCAAATCTATTTGAAAAAGAAATATCATCCGCATCCATCCTTGCTATATATTTACCGCTGGCAACAGATAATGCCCTATTCAGACATCTAGGTAAACCCATATTTACTTCATTATAAATTAAGCGTATCCTGATATCAGTTTTGGCAATATTGTTAAGATAATTTCTGCATTCTTCATCAATCTGGGGATTGTCAACTATAATTATGAATTCGAATTCTCTAAAAGTCTGCGTAAGAATTGAGTTGACAGATTCTCTTATCCATGAAAGCTGTTCATTGTACACACTCATGATCACACTCAATTCGTATCTCATAAATAAACTCCTCGTATAATAAGCCTATGCCCTAGATATACAGGGGATTAGGCTTATTCTTTTTGTGCGTATAGAGGGCTC
>CANQIW010000040.1 GCA_947624055.1 uncultured Lachnospiraceae bacterium | reverse complement strand
CTGTTCCTGCCGGGCAAGGCGTCCAACGCGGGCGGCGTGGGTACCTCCGCTCTTGAGATGTGCCAGAACAGCCAGAGGCTGAGCTGGACCTTCGAGGAGGTTGACGCGAAGCTGAAGCAGATGATGAACGACATCTACGCGAAGATTTCCGATGCGGCGAAGCGCTACGGCGTGGAGGGCAACTACGTGACCGGCGCGAACATCGCGGGCTTCGAGAAGGTTGCGGACGCCATGATGGCGCAGGGTATCGTACTGTAAGGCATAGAGAATAAAAATAACAGGATGTTCCGGAGCGTTTGCACTCCGGAACATTTTTTGTACAGAGCAGGCGCCGCGGATGCTTGACGCTGCGGGCAAAAGAGATTAAACTAAAAGATAAAGAAGGAGGCGGGGGTACATGACCGGGACGAGAAAAAGACTTTCTGTTTTCCTGCTTTTGCTTGCAATGGTGTTGTTTGCGGAAGTATTCACGGGGAAAGCCGTATCTGCGGAGGAGAACACAGCTGCAGCGGAGACGGAGGCCGTGCCGGATGCCGGAAAGAAGGCGTCAAAAGCCGGCTGGAAGGAGAAAAACGGAAAGATTTTTTATTGCAATGCCAAGGGCAAAAAGGTGACGGGCTGGAAGACCATAAAGAAAAAGAAATACTATTTCGAGAAGTCCGGGAAGAACGCCGGCCAGATGGTGACCGGCTGGAAGATCTTCGGAAAAACCTGTTACTTTTTCAACAAAAAAGGGGTTCTGAACTCTGCGAAGACGGTCAACACAAACCGAGGCGGCGATAAGACCGGCTCAGCAAAGACGAAGACGGAGCGACGCGCGCAGGCGATCGTCGCGCAGATCACGACGGACAAGATGACGAAGGCGCAGAAGCTCAGGGTCTGCTTTGACTATGTGATGAAGACGTACACGGGCCGCAGGCCGAGGACGCCGCACTACTGCGGAAATGACTGGCCGGTGGTCTACGCGAACGACATGTTCCTTGACGGGAGCGGAAACTGTTTCAGCTATGCGGCCGCGTTCGCGTTTTTGGCGAAGGCCTGCGGTTACGAGAATGTATACGCCTGCAACAGCACAGGGCACGGATGGGCCGAGATCGATGGGAAGATCTACGACCCGGAAGAGTACCGCAATACGAAATACAAATACTACGGGACAAGCTACAGCGCTGTCCCGGGCTATCGCAGAGCCATTTCCGGCGGGTACGGCTTCATGCATGTGAAAATATAAACAGATAACAGGAAAACAGGATTCAGGAAGACACCCTCTTGACCGATATCACGAAACTGATTATAATTTACTGGTAAAATACCATCTATGATTGCGAGGATTCGGCCTTGGTCTTCAGCTCAATAACCTTTTTAAGCATCTTTCTCCCGGCAGTGTTCCTGCTTCATCGGATCCTGCCGGGAATAAAATTGAAAAACGCGCTGCTGATCGCGGCGAGCCTTGTGTTCTATGCATATGGCGAGCCGGTCTATGTCTGCCTGATGGTTGCGTCTTCCCTGATGAATTATTGTATGGGACTGGTCGTCAGCCGTCCTGCCTGGAAGAAGGCAGGCGTCGCTGCCGCGGCGGTGCTGAACCTTGGACTGCTGGCTGTATTTAAGTACGCCGGATTTCTGGCGGAGCTTGTCAATGCCACTGGGCTTGTGAAGCTTCCTGTGCCGCAGATCGCGCTTCCGATCGGCATCTCTTTTTTCACCTTTCAGGCGCTGTCTTATGTCATAGACGTCTACCGGGGTTCTGTGCAGGCGCAGAGAAATTACGCGAAGGTGCTTCTGTACATATCGTTTTTCCCGCAGCTGATCGCCGGGCCGATCGTGAAATACCATGATATCGAGAAGGAGATCGAGGATCGGCACGCGACGGCGGAGGACGCGGCGCGGGGCATGCGCAGGTTCATCGCCGGGCTGTCCAAGAAGGTTCTGCTCTCCAATGTGATGGCGCTGACCGCGGACACGCTCTTCGCGGCTGAGGCAGGAAGCATCAATATCCTGACGGCCTGGATCGCGGCGGTGTCGTATCTGTTCCAGATCTATTTTGATTTCAGCGGCTACAGCGATATGGCGCTCGGTATGGGGGAGATGTTCGGTTTCCATTTCAGGGAAAACTTCCAGTATCCGTATGCGTCGGGCAGCATTCGGGAATTCTGGAGACGGTGGCATATGTCGCTGTCCGGCTGGTTCCGGGAATACCTATACTTTCCGCTCGGCGGCAACCGCAAGGGCCGCGCGCGCACGGTGCTCAACAAGTTTATCGTCTTTTTCTGCACCGGGCTGTGGCACGGGGCCAACGTGACATTCGTGGTCTGGGGACTGTACCACGGATTCTTCCTGATGCTTGAGGAATACTGGCCGGGGAGAAAATCCGCGGTCGATGGAAACAGGGCTGCGGCGCCGGTATCCGATGGGACAAAGGAGGCCGGGGAGACGCCGGAGGGGCGCGGACCGGCAGAGCGGCGGGAGGACAGGAGGCCGGGCGCTGCGCTTCGTTTCGCCGGGCATGTCTACGCGCTGCTGGTCGTGACGGTCGGCTTTGTGATCTTCCGCGCGGACACGATGGGGCAGGGGCTGCTCTTCATCCGGGAGATGTTCACCGGCTTCCACTTTGAGCCTGCGGCGATGAGCCTCGCGGTGCGTCAGCTGACGCCGCTGTATCTGTTTGTCCTGGCGGTTTCGGCCGTCGCGTCCGCGCCGGTGAAACGGTATCTGGAAAAGTGCAAAGGCTATGAGTCGCTGACCTGGATCGCCAGTCTGGCGGGACTTGTCCTGTGTATTCTGAGTTTGTCGGGCAGTACGTACAATCCGTTTATCTATTTTCGGTTCTGAACGGAAGCGTGCCTGGGGAGAATTTGTGATGAAGAGATTTGGTATGACAATTTATCTGGCGCTGGCCCTTGCGGCCTGTCTGGTACCGCTCGCAGGGCTTCTGTGGTACAGGGGCACAGAGTCCTCGGAGAACCGGAAGCTCTCCGATTTTCCTGCCCTGAAGGCGGAGGACGGATGGAATATAGAGTTTTTGTCTGAGGCCGGGGACTGGTTCGAGGAGCATTTCGCGTACCGGCAGGAGTTGGTGACGGCGGACGCCGTGCTGCGGGGAAGCCTGTTCGGCGTCTCCACGGAGGACGGCGTGATCAAAGGCACCGACGGATGGCTCTACTACATGGATTCCCTGGACGACTATCTCGGAAGCGAGATCCTGAGCGACAGGGGACTCTTCAACATCGCGCACTCGCTCGCCCTGATGCAGGAATACATCGAGAAGGCGGGGAGGACGTTTCTCTTCACGGTGGCGCCGAACAAGAACTCTCTGTATCCGGAGCATATGCCGTACTATTACCGGACAAAGGTGAGCGATACGCACAGCATCGACCGTCTGCGGCCGCTCCTTGAGGAGCAGGGCGTCAATTACGTCGATCTGTACACTGCGTTTGAGGCAAAGGATGAAGTCCTGTACCACGCGAGGGACTCCCACTGGAACAACAAGGGAGCGGCGCTGGCCGCGGAGACGATCCTGGACGCGCTCGGCCGGGAGCATCGTTCCTATGAGGACGCGGATTACACGGTGCGCACGGATTTTGAGGGCGACCTCGATGTGATGCTGTATCCGGAGGCCGTCACGCCGGAAGATGAGATCTACTATGACGAGCCGTTTACCTATGAATACCTTACCGAGATTGAGAGTACCTTCGATCCGCTGATCGACACGAGCAGGGCGGACGCGGAGGGCGGCCTTCTGATGTACCGGGATTCGTTCGGCAACGCGCTGCTGCCGTTCATGGCGCAGGAGTTCGCGGACGCCGAGTTTTCGAGGGGCGTTCCTTACTATGTCGACGATATGTTTTTCTGCGGCGCGGACACGGTCGTCGTGGAGCGCGCCGAGCGTTTCCTGCCGGACATGGGAAAGAATCCGCCGGTGTTCCAGTCACCGGAGCGGGAGATCGCGATCCTTCAGGCGCAGGACGGCACGGCGAAGGCCGGGGCGACGACCTGCGAGGCGTCCGACGAGGGACTGTTCCTGAAGCTCGGCGGGCAGGTTGACAGCTCCTTTATCGGGACGGAATCGGAGATCTATCTGTGCGTGAACGGAGAGAACACGTACGAGGCGTTTCCCCTGAATCTGGAGACAGAGGAGCTCAGGACGGACTGCGGCTACGCGGTGTATATCGAGAAAAGCCGGTTGGAGGACGAGGAGCTGTCGGTGGAGCTGTATGTGGATACCGACGGGACGCTCACGAAGGCGTATCAGTCGGAGGTCAGCGTTCCGGCATAACGCGCGGGGATGAAGGTCTGCTTGCAGACTGCAATCATAAAAAAGCAATACAGTTAGGAAAGGTGGAGAAATTTATGAAAAAGAGAACAGGAATCGCACTGGGGATCGCGGCGGCGCTGTGCATGGGAATGACGCTGCCTGTCTTCGCGGAGGAGACGGAGGGCATGTCGGAGTCTTTCACCGCGGCGGAGGCCGCAGAGATTCTGGAGACGATCACGCTGACGATCGAGGACAAGGATCCGATTGAGATCAAAAATACGGCAGAGCTTCCCATCCGCTCCGCGTCCGTGGAGGTGCAGGAGGATGAGACGCTGATCCATGTGACCATGATCGCGGACGACGGCCAGAAGTATGAGTTTGAGGATGTTCCGTATGAGACGCTGGGAGATCCGGAGCTTGTGATGGACGGCGCGTTCGCCTTTATCAATTATACGAGTCTCTCTTCGGGCAAGGAGCGCAGGGTCGGTCAGACCGGAGAGCTGACCTACAGCGAATCGACCAGGCTTTTCGCGGTGGACGACGTCTATATCCGAAGCGAGCCGAACGACGAGGCGGAGATCCTTGGTGTGATCAGCCGCGGGGACGAGATCGAGGTGCTGGGAGAGACGGCCACGCACTATGTGGTGAAGAAAGACGACGTGACCGGTTATACCGTGCGCAAGTGCATCAGCGAGGATGAGCAGGCGGCAATCGCGGCGGTTCAGGCCGAAGAGGCGGCGCGCGAGCAGATCCGTCAGGCGGCGGCAGCCGCGGCGGCGCAGGCAGCGGCAGCTTCACAGCAGTCGGGCGGCGGCGGAGTCACGGAGGTGAAGCGCCAGAAATTTGATGATTGTGATGGAAGCGGCCACGGATATTATGAGATCACATATTCGGACGGAAGCGTCAAATACGAGGATTATTGATCCGGTCCGCTGCAGATTTCGGCAGAAACTCCCTTAAAAATATATTTCCATCACATTGATATGTTTAATTATTTACAAAGAAGTAACAAAAGTATTAATTAATTGTTATAAATTGGAATGGAAACGGACGCAGAGAGGGAATGCCATATGGAAGACAGATCGACGAACGAAAAAATACGGATCCTGGTGGTCGAGGATGAGGAGAAGCTGCGCAGCACGATACAGGAGTATCTTCAGCTGAGCGGTTATCAGACCCTTGAGGCGCAGAGCGGAACGGAGGCTCTGCGCGTGCTGGGGGCGAACGAGGATGAGTGGCCGGATCTGGTGCTGCTCGATCTGATGCTTCCTGTCATGAACGGCTTTGACGTCCTGGAGAAGATCCGCGAAAAGTCGAGTATTCCGGTGATCATTCTCACCGCGAGATGCAGCGAGGAGGATCAGCTCCGGGGCTTCTCCCTGGGGGCGGACGACTATCTGCTGAAGCCGTTTCTGCTTTCTGTCATGAAAGCGCATATCGAAGCTCTGCTGCGCCGCGCGAAGGGTGCGGTCCGCAGAAGAGCGTACGGGGCGATCTCGATCGACGAAAAGGCGCACAAGATTTTTGTGAACGGACAGTATGTTCCGCTCACGCCGCGGGAATATGAGGTGCTGCTGTATTTCATGGACAACGAGAAGATCGTCCTGAGAAGAGACCGTTTTCTGGATGAGGTATGGGGGATCGATTACAACGGGACAGATCGGTCGGTCGATACGATCGTGAAGCAGATCCGGCTGAAGCTGGGGAAATACGGAAGGTACATCGACACGATCTATGGGATCGGTTATCGCTTCGAGGTAAAAGACGATGAAGACAATTAGCGGACGACTGCTTGTAGTCATGGTGCTGCTGCTCGCCGCGCTGTCCGGCGGCATCGGGATCCTCTACTCCGGCGCGTCGAGGCGCCTCTACATCCAGGAGCAGTGCAAAATGCTCGATGAGGTATATGCGCGGCTGCTGAGCGAGGATATCCCCGCGCTGTGCGAGGAGGAGAACCGGATCAAGGGGATGGCGGCGGAGGACGAGTGGGAGGAAGTCTCGGACAGCCTGCTTGAGCCGTATGAGAACAACAATCTCCGCTTCCGCATCCGCGATGAGCAGTTCAGGCTCCTGTACGCGACGAACAAATCCAAGGAGACAGACGACAGCAGCCTGAGCGCCAATCAGGTCAGGAAGCGGATCGAGAAGTATGAGGAGAATGCCAGGGCGAAATACGAAAAGAAGGAGTACAGCGGCAGGGTCGTTCTGCGGGGGATAAGCGTGCAGGACGGCCAAAAATATTATATCCTGATCACACAGTCCTCCTTCGTGATCGACAGGGGCACAGACTACGCGCGCCGCGTCCTTTTTCTTGTGATCGCGGCCTTCCTGGTCTTCGGGACGATCTGCGTGCGCACGCTCGCGAAGGGGATCGGCAGACCTGTCGAAAACGCGGCCAGGGTGGCGAGAAAGATCGCGGACAAGGATTTCTCGGAGAAGGTTTCCGAGACAACGCAGTATCAGGAGCTCAATGAGCTGGGGGTGAGCATCAATGAGATGTCGGACCAGATCCAGAGCTACGTGCGCGATCTGGAGACCTACAACCGGCTGTTGCAGAAGGACAATCAGCGCAGGGCGGAGCTGGAGCAGCACAGGAAGAGGTTTGTGAACAACGTCTCCCATGAGCTGAAGACGCCGCTGGCGATCATCTCCGGCCAGGTGGAGATGCTGTCCATCGCGCAGAACGATGAAAAACGGCAGCAGTACTGCGATTCCGCACTGGAGGAAGTGCAGAGGATGAATGAGATGCTCTCCAGCATGCTGCAGATCTTTTCTGTGGAGGAGGGGATCGAAGAACTTCCGATGGAGCCGCTCGAGCTGGACGCCATAGCAGAGACGGCAGTTCGGGATTTCTCGGTGCTGTTTGCGAAGCGGAGGATACGGATCGAACTGAAGAAGCAGCCGGACTGCGCGGTGAAGGGGAACGCGGAGAATCTGCGCAGGGCGATCAGCAATTTCCTGATGAACGCGTACCGCTACGCGCCGGAGGACAGCGTGGTGCGCGCCTTTGTCGGGCGGAACGGCAAATACGTCATCTTTTCCGTGTACAACGACGGAGAGAGGATTGCCGAGAAGGATATCGACAAGCTTTGGGACAGTTTTTACAAAGGCAGCGCGGTCGGACGGGAAAACGAGAGCGGCACCGGCCTGGGGCTGTATATCGTGAAGAGCATTGTTTCTCAGCACGGCGGCGGCTGCGGGCTTGAGAACAAGGAGAACGGCGTGGAATTCTGGTTCGGGATCCCCTGCCTGCAGGAATGATCCTGCCCGGGACGGCATATACTTATGTTATAGGAAATCTGCCCGGATTTTCCGTGACATGAAAGGAAGTGGATGCCGATGCCGGAGTACAGACGGTTTATCTGTTATTTTTATGAGTATACAGACGGAAGGAAGCAGCGGAACGCGGGTTTTGCGAAGGTGGAGCTGCGCGACGGGGTGTGGAGGATCCTGCTGAAGATCAACGCCGGATCCTGCCCGGAATCTCCGATATGGGTCTACGGGTTCGTGCGGGAGACGAACCGCCTGAGGGGAGTTTTGCTCGGAGAGATCCGCCCGGTACAGCAGATTGCTGAGGAGTGGGCGTTCCGCGCCGACGCGCCGATCGGAGAAGGCAGCTATGTGCTGGGGGATCTGGCGGGGATCTGGATCGAGAGCAGCGACGGCCGCCGTTTTGTCACGGCCTGGGACGACGGGGAGATCGATACGGAGAGTTTCGTGAAGGAGGCTTCCCTGAAGGAGAAGGAGGCTTCCGCGAAGGCAGAGCTGACGGAGAAGGCGGAGGAGACTGAGAACAGGTCTGAAGCGGAGGCGGAATCAGAACCGGAAGCCGGATCGGAGGCGGTGTCTGGGATTGAGGCCGGATCGGAGGCAGCGGCTGAGCCTGAGGCCGGATTGGAGTCTGCGTCCGAGGCTTCGCCGGAACCCGGAAACGGAATGGAAACGGAATTCGCGTCCGAGCCTGAGCCGGAGATTGGCGGAGAGCCTGGGAGTCTGGGAGAGCCGCCAATAGTGGCGGAGGAAGCGGAGACAGAGCCCGGGGCGACAGCTGCAGAATTCAGGGAAACACCGGAAAACGTGTGTGCAGAGTCAGACTACAGTGGGGAAGAACAGACAGGGGCGATCGACTCGGACTGCGGCGCGGCGGATGTGCCAGAGCGGGCGAGGGCGGTTCTGGAAGAATTGTTCAGGAAGCGTGCGGCGTTCCAGCCGTTTGCCGACGCGGAGATTGAGAACTGTGTCATGATCCTGCCCTGCGATATCGTCCGGCTGCAGCAGGAAAACTGGAATGTGGGCCGCAGCAGCTTCCTGCAGCACGGCTTCTATCAGTACCGGCATCTGCTGTTGGGTATGGCAGGAGACGGGACATATATACTGGGCGTTCCGGGGATCTGCAATCCTCAGGAGACTTATATGGCGCGGATGTTCGGCTATGACCGCTTCCGTGAATCCGCGCGCAGGAGCGGCGGCCGGAACTTCGGATACTGGTGCCGCGGCCTGCGGCAGGTGTAGAGCTTTTTCAGATACCCCTCAGGGCAGCCTGGGGGATCTTTTTTTGTGCGATTTTCAGGAATTCTCTCATGTCGTCGTCGGAGAACGCGGAAAACGGATGGTTCTCCAGCAGCACCTCCGGGCAGTCCCGGAACGACTGCAGGAAATACGCGCGGCAGCCCGAGAGCCAAGAGGCGATCTCCTCAAAATCCCGCGCCGTGTGCAGTCCCTTCACGACCGTCGTGCGGAACTCGTATTCAATGTCGGAATTCATCAGCAGCTCAACTGAGCGGCGCACGTTCGCGAGGAGGAGGTCCGCAGACTCCGGCGTCTGCCCGCTGTTTTCGCAGGATAAGCTTTCGCGGTCTTTGGATTCCGCTTTTTGCGTTCCTTCGCGGGGCAGGCCATCACGGGATCCGGACTCCGCTCTTTGTTTGTCTTTGCAGGACAGACCGCTGCGGACTTCGGACCTTGCCGACGCTTTCAGCCCACATACCCGCGCGTAGTTCTCCGGGCCGGCCTTGATGTCCATCGCGACGTAATCGAGAAGCCCATCCGACAGCAGAGCCTCCAGCATAGCCGGGTGCGTGCCGTTCGTGTCGAGCTTGACGAGGTATCCGGCGTCCCGGACAGAGGCCAGAAACTCCGGGAGATCGGCGTGCAGCGTCGGTTCGCCCCCGGTCACACAGATACCGTCAAGCAGTCCCCGCCTTCTGCGCAGGAACTGCCGGAATTCCTCTTCACTGATCTCAGGCACGGTCTGCGGCGCGAGTACCAGAGAGCTGTTCTGGCAGAACGGGCAGCGGAAATTGCAGCCGCCCGTAAATACGATCGCGGCCACACGTCCCGGGAAATCCAGCAGAGTCAGTTTTTGCAGTCCTAAGATCTTCATAGGCGCCCTCCGCGCCGATTATAACAAAAAAAATTGGTGGGCACATCTAAAATTTAAAAGATGCAACTCAAAAGTAGATAATAAATGTCCCGCATTTTGAGAAGAAAACAAGGAGATTTCGCGAACTGTCACAAAAAAACGAAAAAAATATTCAAAAATTTATGAAAAAAAGCAGTTTTGTTACCAAAATGTGACTGGCATGCTGTATAATCAAAAATAATATTGGGCGAAGTGCACTCTTTATGCGTTTTTGCCCGCTTCCATAAACAGATATAGAGAAGAAAAGACGACCGGCCGCGCAGGTACGCGGCGCCGAAAAGTATAAGGAGGAGTCCTATCCGTGAAAAAACAAATGTTTATTCTGGAGATAAACGATACGCAGGATCACAGCTGGCAGGGCCAGTTGAAATGGATCCAGGGCGACAATAAGCAGAGCTTCCGCAGCGTGGTAGAGCTGCTTCGCCTGATCGACTCTGCGATCAATGAGGAGGAGATCGTTTTTGCCGAAGGAGGCTCAGGCGGTTTGGGGGACACGCACGACCCCTGGGAGGGCGCAAGCCCGGGAGACCCATCCGGCCTGGACGCTCCGGATTCCGGGGTTCCGGACGACTGATACGATACAGCCGGAAGAAGATTTCCGGAACCTGACACGATGCAACCGGAAGCAGACTTCCGGAACAGATAGCACGGAAGTGCAATAGATATAAGAAAGACAATGACGCAGGCCCGAGGGCCATTCCAAAACTCCAACAAAGAAAGGGGAACATCATGAAGAAGACAAGTCGTTTAAGCAGATTGCTGGCAATGCTGTTGGCGCTGGCTATGCTCGTCAATTCTCAGGGAATGACGTCTATGGCAGCAGTAATCGGCGGTGTGACCGGCGGTACGAAGCAGACCGAGGCTCCGCAGACGGAGACCGAGGCGATCACACAGACGGACGCTCAGGCGGAGTCCGAGACCGAGCTTGAGAGCGAGTCAGAAGGCCTGACTCCGGCCGAGAAAGAGGCAATGTCAGAGGCAGAGGCCGAGACAGAGCTCGCGACGGAGACAGAAGCTCCGGTTGAAACAGAGCTCCAGACGGAGACAGAAGCTCCGGTTGAGACGGAAGCCCTGACCGAGGCGGCAGCTGAGGAAGAGCCGGGCGAGATCGTCGAGGAAGAGACGGAAGCGACAGGCGTATATACATATGAAGACGATACAATGATTGTGACGGCGACATTGACAGATCCCTCTGCGGTTCCAGCAGGGGCTGTGTTCGTTGTTGAGAAGAAGGAGCTTACCGAAGAAGAGAAGGCTCTGGTAGAAGAGCAGCTCGGTGAAGGAGTTTCTTCATATAATTATACTGCTTACGATATGCATTTCGAGTTCAACGGCGAGGAGATTGAGCTTGCTGAGGGAAGCGTTGAGGTATCTGTACAGTACAATAAACCAGCCCAGCTCACGAATGAGGAAGTGGTTGAGCCGACCGCTCCCGCAATCGAAGAATCTGCCGCTGTGCAGAGTGGACTGGTTGAGTTGATTCCGGCAGAAACGCCGGTTGAGACGGCTGAGACTGAGTACAAGGTGCTCCATCTGGACGAGAGTGCAGGCGAAGTGAAAGCTGAGGACGTGACAGGCAATATTGACGTAGCTGCAAACGGCAAGGTCGAGGAAGTGGGGTTTACTACTGACAGTTTCTCGGACATAGTTATTTTAGGAGTTTCATCAAATGATCTAACTGAACCTTCAATTAAAGTAAGCGCTGCGATGAAGATGACTGGCGGTCAAATGAAGGATGGGCAAGGCGCATTTGTCATAAAGGTTCTTCAAAACCGGGAACAGAATGACAAGGATTTTCCAGTGCTTCAGACCACGACAAACAAAGCGGATGGGAGCATTATATTTGATGCGCTGGATATAGCCAAAGATTATTGTTACACACCAACTGAGAATCATAAACATGTGTTTTTACTTAAACAGGTGCTTAGTACTTATGCGGGTCTAAAGATTGATAAAAGAGAATACTCAATCACTGTAAAAGTGACTATGCAAAAAGATGGATCGAATTGGGATTCACCAATTATAGGAAAAACATATGACGTAACGTGTGAGCTGTATAGGGATGCTTCTGGAAATTATTTGCCAGAAGGAAGTCATCCTGTGACCCAAGTTGTTTTTGAAGATAGTTACGAGGAGGTTAAGTGGCCTGAAGAGGATTACACAATAGAGAAGCTCTTAAACGGATACAATGTGGTTGCGTTTAATGATGTTACGCTTATGAAACATTGCAAGGGCTCTGTCTTGATCGGTGGTGATTTATACAGCTCTGGTGATGGAACGGGATTTGCAGATGGAAGTAATCTGCCAGCGTCCTTTATAAAGGGATATATTAGAGACAGCTTGGCGAAATTCCATGCTCAAGGTGAAGGAAGAAGTTCATCTGATCCTTTATATTTGGGTGAAAAGAATAAGGTAGAATATATAGACGGAGGAACACCGAAATACAAAATAACAAATGAATATCTTCCAGGTGGAGTTGAATATCCTGACACTCCAGGAGTATATACATGCGAGGATTATTTTGATTTTAGCAAAGAAGGCAAGGCTAAAAAGGTAATTGATGCTGCGCTAACTGCAATGGCAGGCGGAGAAGAATTGCAGGCGGACGCTGGTGGTAAAATCACTGTTCCAGTAGGTGAAACAGTTACCATTAGTGCGGATGAGCTGGCGAAAGCAACTAGTATTGACATTGTTGGTGATATGTGGGAGACGAAGTCTAATACTATTATCAACGTGACAGCGATCGGCGAAATAGACTTTCCAAGAGTATTAAATAATGGTTCTGATGTAAAAAATTATGGCAGAGAAGAATGGCCGGATGGGACGTCAATAGTATGGAATTTCCCGAATGCGACAAAGTTAACGTTGCCGAGTACGGATACTTGGATGGGGCATGTGATTGCTCCCGGAGCTGCAGTGACAAAGATGGGCGGCAATTACAATGGCACGATTATCTGTGATAGTTTTATAACAGACTCAGAAGGCCATTGCTATCCATACAGGGGCAAAGGTCTGACAATTCCGACTGAGGGAGATTTCATCGGCATTAAGACAATTGATGGTGAGACGCCAGATGCAACGTTTACCTTTACAATGACGCAAATTAGTGCTCCAGACGGTGCGGAAGCGTTTGGAACAGATGGCGTTAAGACGGTTCAGAATGATGGCCAGAAGATTGACTTTGGCTCTGTAGATTATAAGGTTGAAGGCAATTATTACTACATCATAGAAGAAAAGCGTGAGGACACGCGCGAAGATGGGACTGAATATACCTATGATACAAAGAAGTACCTGGTGCATGCCTATGTGACAACTCACAAAGAAGGCGAGAATACAGTATTTGACGAACCAGAGATTAAGTATTATATAATCACTGATGATTCGGGAGATGTACCGATTAAGATAGGCAGTGAGACTTACTATGGAAAAGATGCAGATAGAGGTATTTCTTTCGATAACCATAAGGTGATTAAAGGAAAGATTACAGTAACGAAAACTGTTTTGTATAACGGTAAACCTGATACAGAGGTTGCAGAAAAGTTTTATGTTGCACTGTTCAGCGATGCGGATGGTACGAAGCGTATAAGCAATGTGGCAACGATTGATCCTGTGAATGGTATTGGAACTGCTGAATTTACTGATCTTTCAGAGGGAACCTACTATGTATTTGAGACGGATGAAAGTGGTACGCCGGTAGGTAGCACATACGAGGAGTATACGGTAACATACGGCAGTAACAACCAGAAGGCAGAAATCACTCGTGATAATTTGAATCCGACGGTTAATATCACGAACGCGCAGGAAGAGAAGGGCAAGGTCAAGGTCACGAAGAAGCTGCAGTACAACGGAGCGGAAGACGTGGCGGAGGACGCAATGTTCTACGTGGCGCTGTTCGACGCGGAAGGCAAGAAGCTGTACGGCCCGGAGGGGATCAGGCTTGAGAACGCGAGCGAGAACTTTGTAGAGTTCAGGGATCTTCCGTTCGGAACGTACTACGTAAAGGAGACGACAGTAGACGGCACGCCGGTAGGCACGGGCAGCGAGTACGTGGTAACTGGCGAGGGATCCGTGACGCTTGGGCGGCACGACCTGAATAAAGAAGTGACGATCACGAACAACAAGACCGAGGAAGGCAGCATCAAGGTCACGAAGACGGTGACGTACAACGGGGAGGTAGACCCGGAGGCGTACACGAGCTTCGACGTGGCGCTGTTCAGTGACGCGGCCGGCGAGCATATGGTCGGCGAGAAGCAGACGGTGGACGTGGCGGCCGGCCAGGGCACGGTAACGTTCGACGGGCTGACGGTAGGCGAGACGTACTACGTGTTCGAGGTGAACGCAGACGGCAAGCCGGTAGGCGAGCAGTACGGCGTGTACAAGGTAACGGGCAGCGGCGCAGGGATCACGATCGAGCGCGGCACGCTGAACTACACGGCGGACCTGACGAACGCGCAGGAAGAGAAGGGCAAGGTCAAGGTCACGAAGAAGCTGCAGTACAACGGAGCGGAAGACGTGGCGGA
>CANQIW010000039.1 GCA_947624055.1 uncultured Lachnospiraceae bacterium | reverse complement strand
GGCGGCATGGGAAATCTGTTTGCGAGCATGGAGAAGATGGATATACAGGCGGAGCGCCGGAATACACAGCTGGCCAGGCAGGAAGCGGAGGCCGCGAAACAGCGGCTGGAAGAATCAGACAGAGAATTGAAGGAAACATTCAACAGGCTTTCCAAATTGTTCAGCCAGCTGGTTTCCGTCTGCCGGAACAGCGGGATGTCACGGGAGGAGATTCTTGTGTGCCTGCAGGAACGGTATGGCCTGAGTGAGGCGGAGGCCGCTTCGGCTTTGGAACAATTTTGGCAGCAGAAATAATCATCGATGCATAACGGGGAAGACGGAGACTGACAATGTGGCGTGCATACGCAGTAAGGCGGACAGGAACTTCCGAAGTAAAATCGGCTCTAACCCAGTAAATATGCGGGTTAGAGCCGATCTGTCTGTATGGCTTATGGGGGTGTTTTGACCAAAAAAATTTTGGGTCCGGAATGACGCAGAATTATCGGAGAAGCCGATGAAAAGGTTTCTGATGTCGAATGAACATGATATCAGACGAATAGGGCGGCTACTCTTTGGAAATCTGGCTCATAGAGAATGACTTTCAATGCTGGACTTTGCGATTGCCCTACTGCTTTTCACAAGAGGGTGCTATCTCCGCCAACTTCTCATTGTAAGATTTTGTGCCGTATGTTAAAATTATTGTGAAAAGGATCAGGCAGCTGCATATTAGCGGTAAGGCAGGAGGTATATAATTTATGATGTATCCATATATAACTCTCGATGATGAAACAGAAATCGTTCATTCTGAGATGAAATCGGATGGTCGGGTGAAAGTTTATATTGAGAAGCCGGTTCCCGGAGGATTCCATGATGCTACCTGTTATCTTCCCGACTATACATGGGAAAGCATTCATGGTTTTTCCGAGGAAGAGATGGCTTATTTCCAAAAACTGGTAGAGGCCAACGCCCATTTGATTATAGAATTCTCTCAAGAAGGAGGCTTTACCAATGCCTCGAATTTTTAATATTGATTCCTATGTGGTATATTTCTGGTCGAACGAAGGCAAACCTAAAGAGCCGCTTCATGTTCACATTGCAGAAATTACGCCTAAAGCTAATGGGACAAAGGTATGGATCACTCGTTCAGGGAAGGCATTATTGTGCAACAATCAGTCCAGGATTCCGGCCAGGGATTTGCGCAAAATCATCCGGGTTATTGAGGCCAACAGTTTTTTGATCGCTCAAAAATGGTATGATTACTTTGGAGAAGTTCAGTATTATTGCTGAGATACACAATTTTCGGGAATCCAGGTCAATCTATCAGGATATCCTGTGGTCACTGTTTCGGAAGATGAATGTGCCGGCGGAGGAAGCCAGGGACAAGATGGCGAAATTGGAGGATGGCGGCATGGGAAATCTGTTTGCGAGCATGGAGAAGATGGATATACAGGCGGAGCGCCGGAATACACAGCTGGCCAGGCAGGAAGCGGAGGCCGCGAAACAGCGGCTGGAAGAATCAGACAGAGAATTGAAGGAAACATTCAACAGGCTTTCCAAATTGTTCAGCCAGCTGGTTTCCGTCTGCCGGAACAGCGGGATGTCACGGGAGGAGATTCTTGTGTGCCTGCAGGAACGGTATGGCCTGAGTGAGGCGGAGGCCGCTTCGGCTTTGGAACAATTTTGGCAGCAGAAATAATCATCGATGCATAACGGGGAAGACGGAGACTGACAATGTGGCATGCATACGCAGTAAGGCGGACAGGAAAGTCCTTTTGGGATGTTTAAAAATCTCAAAGGGACTTTTTGCTGTTGAAAAGCAATATAGTGTATAAGGACTATTGCTGTTGGGAAATGTAAATAATTGGGCAATTCAAAATTATTGGGCAATAAAAATATAAAATTATAAGTTGGCATATCAGGGGGGGGGGGTAAAAGGGGGCGTAAAATCGGCAAAAAAGTGAAAAAAATGATAGACAAAGATTAATTGTGGTAGTACAATACCAATATGCCATTGTATGCTTTGCACGATTCCTGCGATGCGCAGGCGGACGGAGTGAGCTTTCATTATTACATATGGAAGGAAGAGAGAGTCCACAGGAGAGGCGCGGGATCTGTGCGGCGGGCAGAATGGCGACAACTTTATTCAATTATAAGGAGGAAAGAGTAGCATGAAGAAAAACTTTCTAAAACGCTCACTGGCTCTTGCGGTTGCAGCGGCTATGACGATTTCTTCTGTCCCGACGAATCTGGTATTCGCGGAAGAGGATATCGTAATGGTCGATGAGATCGTGGACGATGCGGTCGTGTCTGACGAGGGAGAAGCACAGACGATCGATGCATCCGAGCCGGTATCAGTGGAGGTTGAAGGTGTAGAGCAGATCGATTCCGACGAAGTGCCGGCGAATGTGGCGGCCAATATCGATCTGGACGCTCTGTCCGGAGCAGATGGGATCGCGCCGATTTCAATGGCGGCTCCGTATAAGGTATCGAATCTGCGGGTGGAGGATGATCAGCTTAAGTGGCATGTAGATGAGACCTATCCGTATTATGAGTTTAGTATTACTGACGGAACATATTCATATTTTAATTATTCGGTTGATCCGTCTACGAACACTCCTACGTTTAAGTCTTTCTATCGGGGAGATTTGAATGTGGCTGATCACTATGAATACTCAACATTCAATACATCCATTATTAATTCAGCCACCGCCTATTCTAATGCAACGGGAGTATGGGAGCAGGTGAAGGTGAATCCTGCTGATCCGTCATCTGATCTGATTGATTCGCTCAGAGATGGGGTCACCTACAAGATTGATGTGCGTCCGATTGGGGAAAATGCTAATCATGAAAGAGTAGAAGGACAGTGGACAGGTACGCCGGTTGAATATACATACAAGGCAGGAACCCCTGTAACGAAACCGGCGGCTCCAACAGATTTCAGATATGAAATTGATGAAGATGGGAATGGGACTCTCAAGTGGACTCGTCCTGCAACAGGCAGAGTCGACAGATATCGTTTTGTGATTACGGATGACAGTTATCGTTACGGATCTTTGCAATCGGAGTTGGTTGATGCTGCTACATCTAAATATGTATATAATTTCATTGATCCTCATACCGATAAGCGGAGAGATGAAATTGATCCTGAGGATATTTCGGGAACGGCATATATTAATACTCAGGTCGGAGCAGGTGTAGGTCTTGAAACTCGCCCGGATGTAGGAAGAGATGCGGAAGATAATCTGATTGATTGCTTTGAGCCGGGAAAGACGTATACTGTTCAGATTTATGCGGAGAATTCCGGAAATGATGCCAACGGAAATTATGTAGTAGAGAAGAGTGATCTCAGTGCGGCAGTCTCAGTGACAATTCCCAGTGTGCCGACGACTATGGGGAAGATTGAAAATCTTACGTTGGAGGATACAGTGCTGAGCTGGGATGACGTGGATGTTTTCATTCCGGGCAGTCTTCGTAAGGGGTATGAGATTGTAATTACAGATTCTGCCGGTGCTATAGTGTATAGTAATAAAGATGATACTTACAGGGAGAACACTGATACTTCAAGAAGTTATGATATGGATGATTATGTAAGTGTTAGTGAGAATACTCCTCCGGGCACATATAATATTACGGTACGTGCCTATGTGTGGAAGGATGCTAAAGGCGATGGCAATGTCGAGGACTACGTAAGAGATGGGTACGGTGAGCCGGCGACTATCTCTTATGTTCTTGAGGAGACGCAAGGTGGTAACAAGTCTGTACCAGCGAAAGTGACCGGATTTGTGCTTAAGACGGACAATGAGGATATCTATGATTCGCATGATAAGTACAGCAATCCGAAGCTTGCATGGAATAAGTCTGAGAATCTGGATGTGGATCGGTATGATATTGAGCTGACAGATGCATCTGGACGTGTTTACTACTATTATAGTGGAGCTGGGTATTATAATAGTGATAAAGACAGCCATGTTGATGTTGACGATTCAACTAATGTGCGTACAGAGAAGCTGTTATATTTCTCTACTGAAGAAACAGAAGTAGATGTGTCAAGCTTTAAAGATTGTTATACTTATGCGCTTCCGGCGGATGCTTCTCTGACAAGGTTGACAGATGGAAGCGGCAAGTTCCTTACAGGATTTGATGCAGGTCAGACATACACGGTCAGGGTGCGTGCGGTTGATGTGTATAAGACATATGATGATACTGGAAAGAAAAATGAGGATGGTACGGCGATAAAGAAATGGACAGATCATGACAATGCGGGTGAATGGTCTGATGCAAAGACATATCAGGTGGGTTCAATTTCCGCAATTGAAGATCTGAAATATGTTCCGGATACGACAGGAAGGAAAGGAGATTATTATTATTTCAGTTTCACTGCTATGCCGGGTACGGTATATTATCAGATGTCAACAGATCCGACCTTTGATAAGAAGAACCCGAATACGGATTCGAGTTTTACCTCCTATAGTAGTAGTACTTACAGATTGTGTATCGAGAAGGGATCTTTACTTCCGAATACAACCTATTATATTCGTGCTGTGAATGTGATGGGGAGTAAGGCTCCAACGTTTGCGGAAGTAGACGAACTGATGGCGAAATATCCAGGTATGGTGACGTCCTTTACCACAGATCCGGCAACTCCGAAAGCAATTACGGATCTTGCATTGGATGAAGAAAATAAAGAGCAGTTTGTGTTTACGTTTGGTGCGATTTTCGAGCCAGGAGATAGATATGTTCTGCAGTATAGTAAGGATCAGGTGACTTGGGACACAGCATTCGACTCTGAAGGTTATTCTAAGAGAAAGCCGTTCCTTTCAAAGACAAATTTGGAAGATGGTACTTATTATGTAAGAGTGATGCCGGTTTGGGTTTCCCGTGATAATAAATGGGTAGATGGCACGCCGTCGAATGTCGTGACGATCAGCGTGAACAGGGCTGCCGGTGCGGTGACCGGGTTCGCGATGAAGAAAACCCAGTATGGTTATGAATTCAGCTACACGAATGTGTTTAAGAACAATGAGAGAGTGCAGCTGCAGGTTGCGGACTCTACGGAATTTGTGGAGAACGGTGACCGGACGATGATATATGGCAAGAAGATTGGAACAAGATACTTTGGATCGGAGTATCCGGTATACGATCAATATGGTAATATAGTAGAATATCAGTTTGAGGAGAGTGACACACAGCTTATTACTTATGAGTCACTGACTCCGGGTAAGAAGTATTATGCACGTGCTCGTGTCTGCAGTGAAGATGCAAAAGCTGGTGAGCAATATGGTCCATGGACGAACGTCATCACCATCACGCCGAAGGTGGCAAAGATCACTGTTAGCACCGTGGATGTCGGTTCGACGGAGCTGTATCTGACGATGTCCAAAACTTATGATGAGGACTATCTGAGTGGATATCAGATCCAGAGAAAGAAAGGCAAAAAGTGGGTGACGCTGGCCTATACGACTGACGACACTTATAAGGATGGCGGACTGACAGCCCAGACGAAGTACCAGTATCGTGTGAGACCGTACTATTATGATGCAAAGGCCAAGAAGAAATATATCTATGGCAGTTATGTCAACTGCGAAGTGATGACATGGGGTGGCGCTCTGAATCTGAAGGCACAGGCTAAGAGCAAGACTTCTGTGAAGCTTTCGTGGAGCAAGGTCTCGGGAGCAGAAGGTTATGAAATCTACAGAACCGTTATGTCTTCTGGGGCAAATGAGCGTAAGGCGGATGCATCAAGCGATTGGGGCAGCACGTATTCTTCGAATTTCTATGAAAGTAAGAAACTCGTTAAGACGATCAAGAAAGCGTCCACAAAGTCATACACGGATAAGAAGCTTACAAATGGCATGACGTACTCCTATGAGGTGCGTGCGTATAAGACCATTGGAAAGACGAAGTATTATATCAGTGAAACGAACTATGTGGATCTTTCCCTGAAGGATTTCAGGATTGTTGATGCGACAGCGCTCAAGAATGGCAAGATAAAGATCAGCTGGTCTCCGGTATATTCCGGTAAGGGATATCTGATCGAGAAGCAGGACGATGAGACCGGAAAGTGGAGTACACTGAAGACCATCAAGAAGGCGAAAACATCATCCTATACGCTGCCGGCGAACAAGACTTCCAAGACGATAAAATACCGTGTTCGCGCGTATGATAAGAGCGGAGAGTATTCGGATCCGGCTTATGCGTACACGAATCCGTCTCTGAAGGCTCCGACGGGCGTTAAGGCAGTTGTGCAGAAGGATGGAAGCGTTAAGGTGACATGGAAGAAGGTCAGCGGCGCGGATTATTATGTGGTGTATAGAACGACTTCTTCCTGGAGCAGTTATGACCAGATCAGCAAGAAGTATAGTCATCTTGGAGGTTCATCACTTGTGAATTATGTGGAGGATCCGACTACGCTGAGCGGTTACAGAGCGACGGATGCTGACGAGCTGACGGGGACTACGCTGTTTGATAGAAAGATTTCCTACACCACAGCAAGCGGTGTGGAGAATACGCTCTGGAAGGGTCCGGAGGAAGGCGTGCAGTATTACTACTACGTGCAGGCTGTCAAGAAGGGCGAGGCGTACATCTGGAAGAACGATAGCTGGGATAGCGAAGAGACGATTACGAGTGGCAGCAGCGATCTGGCGACCGCGACTGTAGTCAAGAAGGCCGTTCCGGTGCCGAAGAAGGTGAAGGCGAAGGCTTCCAAGGGTTCCGTGAAGCTGAGCTGGAAGAAGGTCAAGGGAGCGAAGGGCTATGTGGTATACCGTTCGACGAAGAAGAAGACCGGTTATGTTCCGGTAGGCGTCATCTCGAAGGCTAAGACCAAGACTTACACCGACAAGACGGCGCAGAAGGGCAAGACCTATTACTACAAGGTTTGCGCGTATAAGATCAGCGCGGTAGGTTCTTACCAGTATTCGAAGGCTTCCGCAGTTAAGAAGGTTAAAGCGAAATAAGAGACCGTTAAACTGACGGAAACAAGGTTTTACAGGGAGTAAATTGCGTGTGCGCGGACCGCTGAGGCGGTCTGCGCACTGCAGAAAAGAGAAACAAGACGAGGGGCAGACAGCGCAGGAATGCTATTGCGCGAAATGCCCCTTTTCTGTTAGTATTTGGGAGAGAGGTGAGCGAGAAGTGAAGGTTGCAAAGAGAGTATTGTTGCTTGTGATGACGCTGCTGCTCGTCTGTGGTATGGCTGTCACGGCTTCAGCCGCGCGGGGGGGGGCAAAAATCAGCGCCAGGAAAGCTGCGATATGCGTGAAGCAGTCCATGACGCTGCAGGTGACCGGCACGAAGGCGAAGGTGCGCTGGTCCAGCAGCAACAAGAAGGTTGCGAAGGTAAACGCCAAAGGGAAGGTGACCGGAGTAAAGGCAGGAACGGCGACGATCAAGGCGACGGTAAACAAAAAGACTTATTCCTGCAAGGTGACGGTGAAGTCCTCCGGGCTGGATCAGACGAAGGTGACGCTTGAGGTCGGCAAGACGGCGAAGATCAAGCTGTACGGGACGAAGATCAAGAGCGTTTCGAGCAATAAGAAAGCGGTCGCGGTGATCAGCAAGAAGGGAAAGATTACCGCAAAGAAGGCAGGATCCTGTGTCCTGACGATCGTTGGGAAGAACGGAAAGAAATATAAGTGCAAGGTGACGGTCACGCCGAAGGAGGAAGCGGAGACGACGCCTGTGGAGCCTCAGAAGGTGAAGACGACGGGAATTACGCTGGATAAGGCGGCGGCGGATATGGTCGTCGGGCAGACGGCCGCGCTTACCGCGGCGGTCGCGCCGGAGAATGCGTCCGAAAAGACTGTGACGTGGACCAGCAGTAATCCGGGCGTGGCTTCCGTGGACGCCAACGGAACGGTGACCGCGGTGGCGGTCGGCGACGCGCAGATCACCGCGGCAGCAGCGGACGGAAGCGGCGCAACGGCTGCCTGTGCGGTGAGCGTGCTTAGTCAGGTGGCTTCCTCGCCGGATCAGATGGCTCTGCTTGGCAGGGCGGCAGCGGCGGGAGCGCCGACCGTGACGATTCAGTCGGACGCTGCGGCGACGTTCACGCTTCCGGCGGGTACCTATGCGAACACAGAACTGATCGTGAATGCGCCCAACGGCGAGGTGGTGAACGCGGCGAAGTTCCGGCAGGTGACGGTGCAGGCGATTGCGCCGAGCACATATGTGGAGCAGTCGGGCAACCTGGTGGTGTTCCAGGCGGCAAGAGGCCGGATCCGTGTGGAGGGTCAGGCGGCCGCAAGCATCCAGGTGGGCGCGGCCGGTTCCCAGCTTACGATTGAGAACAACGGTTCGTTGTCCCAGGTGACGCTGAATGCCGCCGCACAGCTGACGATCACGGGAAACAAATTTACGCGCATTCCGGTGACGGCGGCGGCGGGCGCGGCCGGCAGCGTGATCACGACGGACAAGAATCTGCGCCTGACGGCGGAGTCCAGGGTCAGCCTTGTGCTGAATGCCGGCGCGGAGCACACGAATGCGTACGTTACGAATGAAAGCAACATTCCGTCGGTCAGCGGGCTCGGAAGCGTTACGGTGACGAACACGGCGACGCATGACGTCGAGTCGGTGGTCGCGGAGTACAACGCGAGCGTCGGAAACGCAGGCAGGACGGTGACGATCAGGGGACGCGTGATCAATTGGGCGAACGATGCCGCAATGGAAGGCGCGGCACTTTACCTGCTGAGATACAGCAGACAGACGGACACCGAAAACATCAGTCAGTACCTCGGCGGCGCGCTGGGCAAGGTGGAGTCTGACGCGGAGGGGATGTATTCCTTTGCGAATGTTCCGATCGGGAATTACTATCTGGCAGCGTGCATGGATGGCATGGAGACGAGCGTACAGACCCTGACTGTGACGAGTACCGCCGGTGAGACCTTCAACAACGGGACGATACAGCTTGCGCCGGAGGGGCTTGGCTTTGGTTCGATTGCCGGAACGGTTTATGACGCGTATACGGGCGATCCTGTTGACTACGCGGTAACGCTGAAGCTGCGCAAGGGTCAGGGCAATCTGTCCGGGGCCGCGCTGCAGACCCTGACGGTATCGGCTGACGCGTACGGCAGCTTCCGGTTTGATAATCTGCGCGTGGGAACGTACACAATCCAGGCTCTGACCGCGGCGGGAAGCGCGGAGACGATCGCGGCGACGTCGGATTATGTGACGGTGGTCGCGGACAATGTGTCACAGCGCAATATCACGGTGACGCGCTCGCTGGATCTGGGCGAGATGCGTTTTGTGCTTCGGTGGAACGATGAAGACTCCGGGGCGCCGTCGGATCTTGACTCGCATCTTGTCGGACCGGCTCCGGGCGGAGGAAGGTTCCATACCTGGTATTCTGATAAGGAATATTATTATGATGGACTGTACGACGGGCTCGACCACGACGATACGGAATGGGAGGGACCGGAGACTACGACGATCTACCACATGATGACGGGCGTATACGATTTCTATGTCTATGATTATTCAAATCAGGAGATTCTGGACTCGACGGAGATGTCTGAGCGCTCGGACGCTTACGTGCAGGTCTATTTCGGGGACAGCGCCGACGCGTATGAAACGTATTATATCCCGAAGGGGCAGGCCGGAAACCTGTGGCATGTGTGCAGCTATGATTCCGGCACCGGGATCCTTACCACGGTCAACACGGTCGGATACTGGCCGGATGATGACGGAGAGGGCGTCGGAAGTGGTGAAAATGTTCTGGACAGCCTGAGGGGACGGCTTCTCAGCCGGATCAATGAGCTGCAGGATATCTGCGGCGGGCTGCAGGATGGAGAGCTCAGGACAAGGATTCAGAGCGCCCTGGCTGAGGCGAACAGCCTGTATGCCGGTTCTTCGGACGCGTCTGCGCTGATAAAGAAGAGCGCGGAGCTGAGCGAGTTGATCCGTCAGAGCAAGTTTGCGGGCGCGACGGTGATTGCGCTGGATACTCCGTACACGGCGTCGGTTGATATGGGGGATTATCTGTATTACTCGTATGTGCCGGAGAGTGACGGGACGTATCAGCTGGACGTGACCGCGACGTCGCCGAGCGCGGAGCCGTGGATTGTGGTATATCGTGAAGGTGAGTTCCTGAGTTCCAGCGATGGATGCCTGGTGAAGGATCTTCAGGCGGGCGTTCAGTATTTCTTCCGGATCTCTGAGGAGGGGGATGACGGCGCGACCTATACGGTTACGCTCACGAGATGTCCCGACACGACGGATGAGCAGAAGCAGCAGCTCTGGCTGGCGATTGAGAACCTGAAATCACGCTGCACGATATTGCCTGAGGGAAATGCGTACAGGGATGCGGTTGACAAGGCTCTGGCTGAGGCGGATGTGCTGTACGCGGGCGCTCCTGCGGCGGATGAGCTTGAGGCAATGACAGATCGATTGAATGAATATAGTGATGGAATTGATCTTGTGAAGCGGCTGCTTGATTCCATCCATGAGATGGAGATGCTCTCGGGAGGACTGGCGGATGAGGATCCCAATCGGGTTGTAATCCAGAAGCTTCTGGAGGAAGCGTCGGCAGTGAGCGGGACCTCAACGGATATCGTTGAAATTCAGGATATGTACGACAGGATGTGGCCGTATGTCGAGAAGCTTCAGGCGGCAGAGGATCTGGAGTCCAGGGTCAAATATGTACAGGATCGGTATGACGACTGCATCGCTGCGGAAATACTGGACGAGACCCTGAAGGCGGAGCTTGAGGCGGCGCTGGCTGATGCGGAAACGAAGCTTGGCGGCACGCTGATGACGGACGAGGCAAGCGAGCTGGACGCGAAGATGAAGTCGTATGCCGAGCAGCTTGACGCCCTTTTGCTGCGGTATGATATCGCGAACAAGGCGGTAACGCTCTCTCTGGATACGTCTCTTACGGGCACGACCAGTAAAGAGAATCCGTTCCTGTATTATACGTTCCAGCCGGAAGAGGATGGCGCCTACAGGCTGAGGATAAATACGGAAGCAAATGCATATGCGGTGACTCCTGTGCTCTGGCTTTATACGGAAAATACAGGGGATGTAAGCGGGGTGCACGTGGACGAATGGACCGTATATCTGAGTGCCGGAACCCAGTATACCTTCAAAATTGCGCTGGAGAGTATGGACAGCGCGGCTTCTGCCGGCGCAGAGTGCACGGTTACGCTCTCCAGGGAGGAGGATCCCGACGTTCCGCTTTCGCTTGCCGGGCTGACCGCGCTGGATGACCTCTCAACGATCGAGCCGGACGGTTTCCTTGAGATTGACCTTGCCGAAGGCGAAGAGGCTTCGATGCCCGCCGACAGTGCGGCGGACGCTTCTGCGGAGACGGAAGAGTCTCTGGATGCTTCTGAGATATCAGCTGCAGATGGATCCGGGGAGGATGTCATAGATGCCGCGGAGGATTCGTGGGAGGAAGACACGGACGCCTGGTTCGTTGAATAGCGAACCGTAAAAGGGCGGAGAAGGAAAAGCTATAAAAGCATCCGGGCAGGATAAAACCGGATAATCGGAAAGGGGATGTGCTGTCAATGCAGCATAGCCCCTTTCCTCGCGGAAAAGGATAGACAAAGGAAAAGCTCCGTAGTAAAATACCGCTGTGCTGTATGTGAAATATTTTGAAGCGGACGGGGGAACACTGAAATGCGGGGATATTCGGGCGGGAAAGGAAATGCACAGATCCGGGCGGCGGAAGCATCCGTGGTCGCGGCCGGATGCATGTGGGGCAGCATGGGCTTATGGGTGCGGCGCTTTTCGGCGGAAGGGCTGGGTTCGATGCAGATTCTGGCGCTGAGGGCGGTGGTGGCTGTGCTCGTGCTTGGAATTTTTCTTTCCATATATAATAGGGAACTGCTGCGTGTCCGTCTGCGGGATCTCTGGTGCTTTTTCGGAACCGGGGTGTGCAGCCTGCTGTTTTTCGGATACTGCTACAACAGGACGATTTTGCTGACGTCGCTGTCGATCGCGGCGATCCTGCTCTACACGGCTCCGGTGATCGTGACGGTATTGTCTTTCTTTTTATTTAAGGAGAAGATGACATGCAGAAAGGCGCTGGCGCTTCTGCTGGCATTTGCGGGTTGCGTGCTCGTGACCGGCGTGCTGGATGGGACTCACGCGGTGAGCGCGCTCGGTATCCTGACCGGTCTGGGCAGCGGTTTCGGCTACGCGCTGTATTCGATCTTCAGCCGCTTTGCGCTGGAGCGGGGATATCATCCGCTGACTGTGACATTCTACACGTTCGTGTTTACGTTCGCCGGAGCGCTGCCGATCACAGACTGGCCGCCGATCCTGAGATTCGTGGCGGGGCGGCTCGGGGATCTGGCGTACTGCATTGCCTACGGAATTGTGACAACAGCGCTGCCGTATATTCTCTATACGCTGGGTTTGCGCTGTGTCGAGACCGGCCGTGCCTCGATTATGGCTACGGTTGAGCCGGTGGTGGCGACGCTGATCGGTGTATTCGCGCTCGGCGAGCGCATGACGGTGATGAACGCGGCGGGCGTGCTTCTGGTGCTGGCAGCGCTTGTGACGCTGGGGAGAGAGAAAGCTCCCGCCCCGTAAACGCTGGCGGAGGCCATAGACAGGACGGTGACGGAGTGCATCGCGAAGGGGATACTGGCGGACATTCTGCGTGCACACAGGGCGGAGGTGACAGATATGCTGCTGAAGGAATATGACGAGGAATTCCATATCTCGTGTGAGAAGAAGATCAGCTACGACGACGGCTTTGACGATGGTGTGAAGCAGGAGAGAGCGCGGGCTGACAAGGCCAGACAGGAGGCTGACGCGGCCAACCAGAAGGTGGAGATTCTTGCCCGCAAGCTCCGCGGTTGTTCGGAGGAGGAGATTGCCGCGGCTTTGAATATATCGGCTGATAAGGTGAGAGAATGTCTGGCAGGAGTTCTCGAAAGATGAAATGCAGGATTGTATTAAAAAAAGAACAATATATTTTTCGGGAAACCCGGCAAAGATACTTGCATTTGCCGGGTTTTTCCTGTATAATGGCAAAGCTGTGACATGATAGCTGTGAAGCGTGAGGTTGCTGCAGTGCCCACCACTGCGGGTTTTCCGTGGAGCGAATGTCAAGTTATCGAAACTGGCGACAAGTCACTGTACAAAATTTTAATGGTCCGGGAGTTTTCGGGCACCGTGTGGGACGAGGACACACACGGGAGAGTGTACAGTCACCGCTTGTCGTACTGAAACAGAGTGCGAAAAGGAGGCGACTTTTTTTATGGCAAGTCAGGTAATGAGAATCACATTGAAGGCGTACGATCATCAGCTGGTGGACGCGTCCGCGAAGAAGATCATCGAAACTGTCAAGAAGAACGGATCCCAGGTGAGCGGCCCGGTACCGCTTCCGACGAAGAGGGAGGTTGTTACCATTCTCCGCGCCGTACACATGTACAAGGATTCCAGAGAGCAGTTCGAGCAGAGGACGCACAAGAGGCTGATCGATATCATCACGCCGACCCAGAAGACAGTAGATGCGCTGTCCAGACTGGAGATGCCGGCCGGCGTCTACATCGACATCAAGATGAAGCAGAAGTAAGCATCACTTATTCACGAAGCAGATCCTACTCAGGTTGATATAGAAGCAACGGTACGTTCCACTTATATCAGGCTCTGTTGACTAGGATGATCGCCGGACGGCGATCCGCTGTAGAAAAACAGGAGGTAAAGGAATGAAGAAAGGTATTTTAGCAACAAAGGTCGGAATGACCCAGATTTTCAGTGACGACGGAGTGCTCACTCCGGTAACGGTTCTTCAGGCCGGCCCGTGCGTGGTGACGCAGGTCAAGACAGTGGAGAATGACGGTTACAGCGCAGTACAGGTCGGTTTTGTCGACAAGAGAGAGAAGCTTGTGGCGAAGCCGCAGAAGGGTGCGTTCGACAAGGCGGGCGTTTCCTACAAGAGATATGTCAGAGAGTTTAAGTTCGAGGACGCCGAGAGCTACAGCGTAGCGCAGGAGATCAAGGCGGACATCTTCGCTGTGGGCGACAAGATCGATGTCACGGCGGTTTCCAAGGGCAAGGGCTTCCAGGGCGCGATCAAGAGACACGGCCAGCACAGAGGACCTATGACGCACGGTTCCAAGTATCATCGCCACGCAGGTTCCAACGGCGCCGCATCCGATCCGAGCAGAGTCTTCAAGGGAAAGAAGATGCCGGGACGCATGGGCGGCAAGAAGGTGACGGTTCAGAATCTTGAGGTGGTTCGCGTAGACGCGGAGAACAATCTTATCTTGGTCAAGGGCGCGGTTCCGGGACCGAAGAAGTCACTCATCACTGTCAA
>CANQIW010000038.1 GCA_947624055.1 uncultured Lachnospiraceae bacterium | reverse complement strand
CCGCAGACCCATCTGGCGCATGTAAGTGCCAACCGTTTTTTCCGCGATAGTTTCGCCTTCTTTTTTCAATTCCTGTGCGATCTTGGGTGCGCCATGGTTTTGGTGCGACCCCTCATAGATATCCAGGATGCGTTCCTTAATCTCCGGCGGAGATACCAGAATGATCTTCGGGGCAAAGCCCTGTTTCGCCTCGGTGAATTCCTGTATCACACGGATCAGGGTTCCGGCACCATCTGCGATCTCTTCCGCCGCAGCGTGGAAAACTTCCTTCAGGTCATTGGTACCCAGCATCAGGATTACAAAATCTACAGGCTTATGGGTATTCAGGCAAGGTCTCAGATAACCCAGTCCGTTCTTCCACCCTTCAACCGGATCGTCATAGACAGTCGTCCTTCCATTGCATCCTTCTTCGATCACCCGATAATCTTCTCCGAGCAGCTTCTGCAGCCGGCCTGTCCAACGGATATCCTCCGGGTAACGCATACTATTCATCGGATTATAGCCATATGTATTAGAATCCCCATAGCAGAGTACCGTTACCCTGCGATCCTGTATAATGTCCCGCGTCAAATCTTCTGGCTCCCTTCTGATACCGTTCGAAATGCTTCACCTTACCTCATATCTTTCTTCAAAAACTCTGTCATCGTCATAATCTCCGGTGATTCCACATCCTCCAACACAAGAAAATCCTTATCTCCCGTTATGAAGACATCTATATTCTCCAAAATTGCCGTTGCAAGAATCGGGGAATCTTTTACATCCCGCATATCAGGAAATCCACTGATGTCAATCGCCTTTGGAGTATATACCAACTCAAACGGAAGTTCTCTAAAGAATTGGTTCAAACACTTCCTTTTCGTTGGGAACTTTCGATCCACAACAAGACGCATTTCCTCAATCACATAATCACAGACAACTATCTGATGCCCATCTGTCAACCGCTTTGCCAATTCTCTTGTTTGAGCAGACGGAAAGAAGATCATGGAAATAAACACATTCGTATCAAGCATGACACGCAAGCTAGTACCCCCTTACTTCTTTTCGGATTTCCCGCATGTAATCCTGCATGTCCTCTTCCGTTTTAAATCCTGCCTTAGCTGCCTCGCCGGCAAATGCATCTTCTGCCCTCTTGAAAGCCAGCATTGCGGAATTCTCAAAATAAAACCTTCCGTTTTCCTCGAAGATCACTATTTTATCCCCTGTCTTAAGCTTCAGTTTATTCCGTACCGACACCGGGATAGTAATTTGCCCTTTACTGGAAATTTTAGCTATTTCCATACATGTCATCCTTTCAGCATCAAAATTAAAATTCTTTACTTTCTTTACATTTCTATTATATTCACGACTGCTCAAAAAATCAACGTCATTTTTTCCATTTAGAACAGAAATGAAAGTAACATCATAATCAGACGCAGTAAAACTATAGTCGTATTAAAGGACATGATTTAAAACCATGTCCTTCATACTTTCCATCTTTTAATATACTCTCTGCTCTGTCAAAAATCCACGTTTTCAGATGAATATCAGGAATTATCGAATCTGTCTTATTCTTCCATATTTTCCTCTGTTCTATAAAAGCTTACAATTTCCTGCTCCAATTTCACATTCTCTTTCAACATACAAGCGACCAGTTCCCGGTATGCTTCCTGTTTCTCCAATGACTTCAGCCTGATCTGATCCCGCTGTGTCAGCGAGCGCAGGCATGATTGGAAATTCGGATTCTCCAGTTCCCTTCGTGACATCCGATACAGCCGGAACGGAATCCCCGTCATTCGGCACAGATGCTCATGGATATAAAGGCCGCCGGCATCTATGTCCCCAAAATGCCAGAAAACAAGTTTCGGATTGTCTCTGAAAACCTTTTTGAGAAAATCCCTTTGCGAACGCACACAATATCCGCCGAGGTAAAACAACACTGCATCAGGGATCTTCAGGCGAAGCCAGGAGGTTCGGTTTTCAACTGTCATAAAGTGAAGCGTATGGACATGGATCCATTCCAAACGTTTCAGCTCCTCTGCAAAAAATTCCACGCCATCCGCAAATGCGCCAAGATCCAATTCTCTCCCTGCTATCCGAACGGTCATATTGCCCTTCAGACAGATCTTCTGTCTTTCCCGTACAATATGATACTCCTCCAAAATCTCGTCTTCCAGCTCATCCTCCTGACAGGGGCGTCCCAAATATTCCCGAAGCGCCTGGCACACCGAATGCAGTACTTTTTCTTCCAGATACTTGGAATCCCCATAGATCAGCATGGAGGCTTCCCGGAGAAACAATTCGCTTTCATTCTTCTCGATAAACACAAGCGCCTTCAGCATATCCTGCAGATGCTGATAGTTTTGCGGAATCCGGTTCTTCTCCAGCATATGTTTCAGCTTTCCACACTCGCGGCCGGCAGCGGGGGAACTGTCTTCGTATGCAGCAGCCAGCTCTTCAAAGCGCCGTTTCATTGCATATCTTGACTCATACTGATACGTTTCCTCCAAATATCGCTCAATCTCCTCAATCTTCTCATCGACCAGATAGATCATGCGGATTTCATTGCTGAACCCTTCCTGCTCATAAGTCAGAAAGCCTCTCTCCCTGCATCGATAAACCGCCTGATTTACCGCCTCGATCTTTTCCAGGTCGCCGTCGTTCTGCCTGTATGCTTTATACAGCTTATCCGGTGTGATCCGGGTGCGCCTGGTAATCACATTTGTCCCGCTGTCCTTTTTGCTTTTCCGATATTTCTCCACCAGTGCTGCAAGCAGCTTCTTTTCATACATTTCCATATGCTTTCTCCTTATGGAACTGCACGATGCCAAGTTCCATTCTGTCTGCCGCCACACGAAGCGCCGGAAGGATCACCTCGCACTCATTTCCGATGGAATCTGTCTTGTCCGGCGAGCAGAAGATCACCTGGAGCCGCTGCGAGCGCAAGAACTCCAGCATCAGTTTTATATTTCCAGGATCCATCTTGGCGAACGGCTCGTCAATAAAGACAAGACGGGTCGAATTGGTCCGCTGGTTGTATATCAGAAGGAGAGCCGAAGCCAGAATCAGAAGGTAGGGGATCTGCACCTCCGCCCCGGAATTAAAACCTGTCTGGCGGGATAGCTTCGCCCGGTTCAAAACCTGATTTGTGATCAAAATCTCATATGTCATGTAATTTCGGTAATCCGCAAAACGGGATATGACCTCCTCACTGTTTTTCTCAATGATTCGGTTCACGATCCGTTTCATGTCCCGCTCCAGCTGTTCCCCCTCTTCGTCAGAGACTTCCGTCAACATTCCAAAAGTCATCTGTCCTTCCGCTCTGCCTCCAAGCTGCTCCCGTTCGTCCAGAAAACGGGCATAATCAATAATCTTTGCATATTCCGAACCGTCCCTCACATAGTGGACGTCAAATTCATATTTTGCCGCGAAATTTAAACTTGCCAGTTCTCTGTTAATCTGTTTCAGATCACTTCTGGCTCTTTCACAGGAATTCAGAATCGTCAGTACAAATTCATTCTTAAATATATCTTCATAGCGACGGGTCTGCTCTTCAAGCTTCTGTCGGACCTCCTGAAGATTATCCATCCAGATGCGGTCCCGCCTGGCTGCATACTGGCTGCGCCCTTCCGTCCCCCTGGGCAGCATATTGCCGGAGCGCTTTGCATTATAATCTGCCTGAAGCTGCATCAGGCTGCTTTTATGCTGTTCTATACTCCTCCGGATACGTCCTCTGGTCTCCTCAGCCAGCAGACCGCCCGGTCCCTTTTTCCCGCTTTCCAGATATTTCTCATAAGCTTCCACGGTTTTCTGTACAACCGCATAATGTTCTATCTGATATTCCTTATACCGTTTTTCCTGCTCCCCCAGTTTTTCCGTTTTGTCTTTTATCCTGTCCTCGCAGCGCGTAATTGTCGTCTTCTGATCGCTGTCTGTCTTGATATTTTCCGTGTATTCTTTGCTGATCGCTTTCTGTTCCTCCTCAAGACGTCCTACCGTCTCATTCAGCTCAATATACTCCTGATTATCTGTCTGCGCTTTTCGCAGACGTTCCAGCTGTTCCCTGGATTCCCGGATTTCGTCCGACACTCTCTGATATTTTAAGTGGGCGTCATAATCATATTCCCGGAAAAATTCTTTGTTCTGTGCCAGAATATTCTTTTGACCCATCAGGTCTTCCTTAACAACCAGTTTCTCCTTTTTCTCCTCCTGAAGGCGCGAAATTTCCTTCTGTGCCCGAACCCGATTCAGCTCAAAGGTCTTCTGACCCAGATAATACGAACGAATCCTGTCAAACCGCAGAAAATAGCCGTCCATGGCGACTGACACACGCCCTTCTTTGGAGATCGCGTTTTCATACATACGCACTTCCTCCAGCGGTACAGCGCGCATCCTGCCAAGCTGAAATTCAAAGTAACGCTTTGCCGTCGGATTCTTGATCTGCAGCATGGATACCACAGAGTCCTCCTCCACCTTTACATTCCGGCGCATCAGGAGTTTCGTGTTAAACAAATGGGCATACCGGTATTCGGATCGATTCAGCACATCGTCCGCAATATCATAATATTCCGGATCCACCAGGATCGTATAGCGGCGAGGACCTAAAAACGCCTCAATCGCGTCCCTCCATTCCTCATCCGCAAGTCCGATCACGTATTCACAGGCAAATTTCGCCCGTGCAGGTATCTTTCTCTTTTCTAATTCCCGGTTAATCTGCTCTTTCAACCCCACAAACTCCGGAATTTGCCGATATGTATTTTGATGCCTTTTACACTCCTCCAGAATCCGATTCTGCGTATCCAGTCCCTTCTCGAGATCCTCGATGCCGCGTTCCACGCCGGAAATCTGTTTCACAATTTCATCGTAAGCCAGATCTGTCTTCCGTTTCATTCCCGCAACAGCCGACGCTTTCTGCGCGGCAGTATATTCGTGCCCGCACAGGGACGCCAGAATATCCCTGTCCGCGATTTGTTCCGCCTGCCCGAAAAAACGGTTCATGATCTCACTGATAACCGTTTGGAACTGCTCCAGATCGCTGCACTTTTTCAGCAGAACTTCCTTGTCTTCCTCCAGCTTTTCCAGCCTTTCCTGTTCCTGACTGATCATACGCATACTGTCCAGACTGTCCAGGTTTATTTTTGCCTTGATCAGCCTTTGTTCCACATCCCGTTTTCGATTTTCCAGAATCTTCAGGTTTTCCGCGGCGTCTTCACGGATTCTCTGCGCCTGCTCCCGCTCCGTATTCTGTTTTTCGATCTCTTCCGTCAGAGTCCTCATGTTCCTGTATACAATACGAATATCATCGGCTAACAGACGATTGCTCTCATTCTCCCACGCATCGTATTCTCCCAATACGCGGTCCAGTTCGCTGATTTCCTCCTGGATCATATTAAAATTATCATTCAGCTGCTCAATGTTCTCTTTTGCCTCAATCAGCTTCTTAAAGTCCACATTCCGCTCTTCCAGAACACTCTCGCGGATAAACTGGTCAATTCTGGCATTCGGATCATAGGACATGATCCCCCGCAATTTCCGAAGATAGGTCGGCATCTGCCCCAGATTCAGTTTCAGCCCTGTCATCTGCATAAAACGGGGGAGTCCCTGCTCCCGGTTTAAAAGCGTCAGCCTGTATTTCTTCTGAAGCGCCGACGCACTGAGAGGAATGTCAAACCCGTCTTCCTTATAGGTGTGCTCCATCTGATCCAGCGAAAACCGATCCGCCACATACCGATAAGTCTGACAATTGTTCGCCGCATTTGTCTCAATCACCGCGCCCAGCACAAAAGATTTATCCTCCACATCATCAAAATATTCCAGCGCAATATGGCTGTAAACATTCGGTATCCGGTCTGCAGGACGCATATAGGTGCCTGCCGTAGCGTCCAGCAGTCCCCTTGTGTAGGAAGATAATGTCCGGCTCCCCTTACTTTCCGATGATTTGTTAAATACTGTGTCTCCGTACGCCGCATACTTGACAGCGTCAAGCATGGCCGATTTTCCGTTTCCGTTTCTCCCGGCAATCAGTGTAAAAAAACCGATCGGCGCCGTCTCATTTGAAAAGCCGTACCAGTTAATCAACCGGACTTTTTTTAATGCGATCATTCCTCTTCCTCCTCAAATTCCTCCGGATCTATCTGGTCTGCAGCATCCTCATCCTCTCGCACTTCTTCATCCTCCGATGTCTCCTTCAGATATTCTTTCACAACCGTCTGAAACTGCGGAATGTCCCATCCAAACTGCAGGGAAGGGTACAATTCGATCTGCATATCCTCCCCTTCTTCTTCCTCGTTGAAATTAATCAGACTGTATTTTTTGAACAGACGAAAAGCCCCATTCAGCTCTGTACGCACCAATGGCAGACCATAGGACTTGATTTTATCAATCAGGTCTCCCTTCGTCACAAAATTCCCCTCACTGTAACCGAGATTTTCCAGATAGACCTTCCAGAGCACCAGCAAAAGGTGGTATTGCAGCGTCGTAAACGTCACCACGTTGGCACGTTTCAGCCCCACTGTCTCCACGTCCTCCTCGCTGGCTATGAGCATACACACACCGGTCTTCTCATCGACAACCACGTCAAAGCCTATCATTCGGAGATACTCGGAAATATCCTGGCGGTTCGATTCTCTGGAAACAAACTGGTACAATTTTTCATCTCTGTTTTGGAGAATGAAAGTCGATTCCAGAAGCTTTCGTATGCTCCGTTTGAACAGGTTTATACTCTCTTCTTTTACAGAAATCTGCAAGTGAATATCACTCATTGTTCTCTCCTTTTCACAGTCACTCTGCGAATTCTCGCAACCTCAGTCTCTACCATTCCGTCACCAAGCTCCACCTCGTAGGGAAATCCTTCTGTTCCCGAATATATCATGCTGGCAGCAAACATGATCGCGTCATCTCTCGTACGGATCCCGCTCTCCTCAACCTTAATCTTCTTTCTGTCTCCCAGCAAACGGTCAAAATGACTCTGCACCTTCTCCATACTATATCTATCCGGCGTCTCAGACAGCAGTTCGTCTGTCAAGCGCTGTCGTTCCTCATCCGACAGGCCGCTCGCAGACAAACCCACCGTTTTTCGGTTCGGATTGGACTTTTTCCTCCGCTCAAAGGACTTTTTCCCAATATAACCCATACTCATCAGGCGGTGCGTCTCGGATAAACGACGCAATACCATTTCTCTGTCCTCACCATCCAGATTCTTCATAAAGATCAGAAGCCGGTTTAGCTCATGCTCCAGATTTGTGTTATTGCTCAGCACCATCATCATTCTGGTAGAATACAGATTGTAATATGTGTTGATTTTTCGGTCGATATAGTCCATTTCCCGCTCATATTCCAGATTGATAAAACTGTCCAGCTCCGCGAACTGGCGATCAATTTTTTCCTTTACTCTCGTCTCTTCCAGATTTTCAATCTGCCGGCAATCCTCAATCATACGGCCATAGAGCTCCGACTGGCGCAGCTTCCGCAGCATTCGATCAATATCCGCTATGTAAGACGGTATCATCCCGCTCTTTTTTATGAAAAAGTAGTCATTGAAAAACCGGTTCAGCAATTCGTCCTTGATCAAAAACTGCCCAAAGCTGTTGGCATCTGCCATTTTTAACACGGCCCTCATAATCTCCCGAATACTGTCTTTCAGAATCAACAGGTCATTCTTCAGATCACACTCATTTTCCACCAGCGGGACTAAGACATTCTGGTAAGGACGTATCGCCCGGACGTTATCCTTTTCAAAGGCGGATCTTAAAATCTCATACATGGAAAAAATGTGATTTGTAATTGCGCCGTTGGCATCCCTGTCAAAAATTTTGTGAATCGCGTCAAGAAGCTTCCTGCAGTATGCGGATACCGACGCAATATTATCCCCGCTGCGCCCGATTTCCTGAGGTGTGATCCAGCCGCACATACGAAAATACCGCAGGATCGCAGACGCGTTCTCCTGTGGGCTTTTCCCGCTGCCCACCTCTTCTCCAATATTCTCCGTCTCGATGGTATACTCACAATTTTTCAAATACAGGATCAGCGTATTTCTGGCATCCGCCTCATAAAGAACAGAAATCTCTTTTGATTTCTCAATCAGCTGATCAATGCATGCAATGTATATTTCTCTGTTGCGGCAGCAAAATGGATTGAAAAATTTTTCATCAATCAATTCAAAAAACGACATCGTATGTCCCTCTCCCAGCATGCCTTCTGTAATTATAATCGGTTTCAGCCGCATATTGACAACGGCAGATAATATTGTCTTAATCTAACGAATGGTCTGAAAAACCGCAGCTTATCCCTGTTCCCCGCTGTCGTTTATATCAGCCGTGACTGCCTCTATCAGAAAATCGCGGAACGCGGACGGCTCCTCCGCGCGCGGTTTCGCGCCGTCCCCGGTGAACACCATCTCGCAGCGGTTCGCGTCCGTATACGCGTCCCAGCGCGGCATGGGCGTACCGTCGGCATCCGGACCGTTCGGGTCGCCGGTCTTGATAAAGTTCGCCCAGTAATTGCACATCTGGCGCGCCAGATCATAATGCCGTCCCACGAGCGGCCTCCAGCACTTCGCAAGCGTCTCAAAAAAGAACCACAGATCCACCGAGTGGAAGGTGCCCGGATCGTCCGGCCCCGGAATGTCCGCATCGAAGCGGTAATAATAGCACGGCTGCCCCTTTCCGTTCTTCTCATGCTGCAGGAACTGGGCCTTCACGGTGCATTCGATGCCGCTTGCCTTCCCCCACAGATCGCCGTCCTGCGGCTCCTGCAGCTCCGGAAGACTCAGGAACTCGTCCGCGCGGTCGCCAAAAAGTTCTGCGGCCTTTTCCCTCAGCTCCCCGTGCGAGGACGCCTTCAGGAAATTCGGGAATTCATCCGCGGTGTTGCCCGCCATCACCGGCACCGGCGCGTGTCTGCCCTGCGCGAACAGCACCATCGGATCTCCCACGCAGAAAACATTATCCTGCACCGTAAACATCTGCGGGTGCTCTGCCGCGTATTCCGCGTACCGGTCGCGTATGTACAGGGCATCGAGCCGTCTCGCTTCCTCGAGCGTGGACACGCCAAGATATTCGAAGAACTGTCTGCCGTTCTCCTCCGCCTCCTGCAGCGTGCACGGCTTTCCGATGCCGCCCTCGCCGTACGGATCGCGGATCATCGCGCTCATCACCACCGCGCGCCTGATCAGCCCGAAATTGTCCGGGCAGGTCATCTGGCTCATCACGCTGCCGCCGCCCGCCGACTGACCGGCGATCGTGATGTTCTCCGGATCGCCGCCGAACGCCGCGATATTGCGAGCCACCCAGCGCAGCCCCGCCTGCTGATCCAGGCTCCCGAAATTTGCCGGCGCGTCCGGCTGCTGCGCGCTGAGCTCAGGGTGTGCCAGAAATCCGAACACATTGATGCGGTAATTGACTGTAACCACCACGATGCCGCGGCGCGCGAGCCGTTCCCCATCGAATTCCATCTCCGAGGGATAACCCCACTGCAGGCCGCCGCCGAAAAACCACACAAGGACCGGCTGCCTCTCCTCCGGCGAGCTCGCGCCGGTCCAGATATTCAGGTAAAGGCAGTCCTCCGACATCTCAATCGAAGGATCCACATGCCATTCCCTGTTGTATACGATATCTCCGATCCCCGGAGTGTCCTGCACGGAAATCGGCGCGAAACGATACGCCTTCCGCACCCCTTCCCAGTCTGCACACGGCTGAGGCGCCCGCCAGCGGTTCTCCCCCACGGGAGGCGCCGCAAACGGAACGCCCTTAAACGCCGTGATCCTTGGATCCGCCGCCTCGATGCCGCGCACCCATCCGTTTTCCGTCTTTGCCGTTCTGATCATAGCTGCCCCTTTTCTGTTCACAATTTACCGATATTTGCCTGCTTATTGAAATATTTTAACATATGAACATGAAAAAGAACAGCTTACAATTGAGAAATCCGCCCTGATATGCTATGATTTGTAAAAAGCAAAAGAGGCGCTGCCATGAAAAAGAGGATCGTCGGCTATCGAAAAAGAATTGACGCCCTGCTCGCGCAGGACGCGGACTGCGACTGGGAACAGGTTTTAGAAGAACACCTGACTCAGATCGCGTTCTTCCAGCATGAACGCCTGATCCACCTGATCGTGACCGTGACGTTCGCTGTCCTGACCATGCAAAGCGCCTGCTTCCTGCTGCTCACACAGGCGATCGCCCTGTGCCTGCTGACGCTGATGCTGCTCGTTCTCCTCATCCCTTACATCGCCCATTATTACACGCTCGAAAATGAAGTGCAGCGCATGTACGGGCAGTATGACAGAATACTGGAAAAACTGTCTGAGCAAAAGCGCAGCGCCGCGGCAGTCTGAGCGCGGAGCTGTGACAAATTTAAAGATCATGGAGGCTGACTATGGACAAAAACAAATTTGCCGTAACCCCGCCGATGGGGTGGAACAGCTACGACTACTATGACACGACCGTGACCGAGGATGACGTCAGGGCAAACGCCGAGTACATGGCAAAAAACCTCAGGCAATACGGCTATGAGTATGTCGTGATCGACATCGAGTGGTACTCGAACGCCGCCGGGACAAGGCGGGACAGCTATCAATATATTCCTTTCGAGGACTTTGAGATCGACGAATACTCGCGGCTGCAGCCGTCGTCCAAACGCTTTCCGAGCTCTGCCGGAGGCAAAGGCTTCGGGCCGCTCGCGTCCTACGTCCACAGCCTGGGGCTCAAATTCGGTATCCACATCATGCGGGGAATCCCGAGGATTGCCGCGCACCGGCACCTGCAGGTTCTGGGTACAGACGTAAACGCGAGCGACGTCGCGGATCCGTCCTCGATCTGCGGCTGGAACCCGGATATGTACGGCGTCAGGCATACCGAGGCAGGGCAGGCCTACTACGATTCCATCATTCAGATGTACGCTGACTGGGGCGTGGATTTCATCAAATGCGACGACATCTGCGACAGCTGGATGTACCCGGTCGAGCGCTTTTCCGGCTGGGAGGAGACGCGGATGCTCCGCAGAGCGATCGACAAGTGCGGACGCGCGATCGTCCTGAGCCTCTCGCCGGGGCCTGCGCACGTGGAGAACGCCTGCCATTACACGCAAAACGCAAACATGTGGCGGATCACGGACGATTTCTGGGACAAGTGGGAACTTCTGAAGAATATGTTCTGGCGCTGTGAGCAGTGGCAGGATCATACCTGCGAGGGCTGCTGGCCGGACTGTGATATGCTGCCGATCGGAAGGCTGGGCAGAGGCCACGGCCACGAGTGGTATTCGAACTTTACCGACGACGAACTCAGGACCATGATGACGCTCTGGTGTGTCTGCCGCTCACCGCTGATGATCGGCACCGACCTGCCGCAGCTCGATGAGCGGAATTACCGGTTGCTGACCAACCCTGACATCCTCGAGATGCTCAGCGACGGCCGGAGCAGACAGCTTGCGCGCACCGGCCGCGAGGCTGTGTGGATCTCCGAGGGAAGCAGCTGTATGCGGATCGCGCTGTTTAATCTCTCAGATGAGGAGAACGAAATTTCCGTCCGTCTTCCGGCCGTTCCCGCAGGCGAAGTCCGCGAGCTCTGGGGCGCGGAGGCCTGCCGCATCGATGGAGACAGGATCTCCGCGGACGTGCCCGGACACGGCGTGCGGATCTACCGATTCGCCGGACAATAAAAACGGAGACAGACATATTATTATGATCGAAGTACATGATCTGTTAAAAACCTACGGCAAAAAAACAGCCGTCAACCACATTTCCTGGACGGCGAAGGACGGTGCGATCACAGGCTTTATCGGACCCAACGGAGCCGGAAAGACAACAACTCTGAAAATGATCACAGGAATCCTGGAGCCGGACGGCGGCTCTGTCCTTCTCAACGGAACGGATATCCGGAAGGATCCGCTTCAGGCGAAGCAGCAGTTCGGGTTTGTCTCAGACTCGCCGGATCATTTCCTTCGTCTGAAAGGCGTCGAGTATGTCAATTTCATGGCGGACATGTATGGAACGCCCACCGAAGGGCGCCGCGCGTTTGTTGAGGAGTACGCCGCGCGGCTCGGGATCCTGGACGCGCTGGAAAACACGATCCTCTCTTACTCCCACGGCATGCGGCAGAAGATCATGATCCTGGGAGCGCTCGTCCACCGCCCATCGATCTGGATTCTGGATGAGCCGATGCTGGGTCTGGATCCTCTGGCGTCGCACGAGCTGAAGCTGATGATGAAGGAGCACTGCGCGCAAGGCAATTCCGTGCTGTTCTCCACGCACGTACTGGAGGTAGCGGAAAAGCTCTGCGACGAGATCCTTATCATCAAAGAAGGCTCGCTGCAGTATCAGGGCACGCTGGATGGACTGCGGGCAGGCTATCCGCCCAATCTGTCCCTCGAGGACATTTTTATCAGGATCAACACAGACAGCGAGACGAACCGGGTCACTGACAATCATCAATGAGGAAGAGCGCTATGAAAAAATATATCCTGCTGTATAAAACGCTTCGAAAATGTGACAGGCAAACACCTTCCGACGCCTCAGAATACGCGGATAAAAACATCCCCATCTCCCTGATCGTCGAGCTTGTCCTTGTCCTTTGCGCGGCGGCCGGATGCGGCTATATCGGCTATACGTTTGCCGGTATGTTCGAATTGTTCGGCGGAGTCTCTGTCGTGCTCGCGGTGCTGGCATTGCTCGGCGGCTGTATCGTCACTGTGAAAGGGCTGATCCGGCTGATCAACTCTCTCTATATGTCGACAGATACCGCCCTGCTCATCACCATGCCGGTTTCCCCGATCATGCTCGCCACGGTAAGGCTTGCGAATGTTCTGTCCGGATCCCTTCTGATCATGGCGGGGATACTGCTGTCCTTTGCCGTGGGCTATGGCTTCGCGGTCTCCACCGGCTTCTCCTTCTGGCTGGGCGTCTTTCTGTATATCGTCCTTATCCCGCTGTTTGCCACGCTAGCGACGGCGGCGCTTGCCATCCTGTGTATGAGCGTGTTCCGCTTCATTCGCAGCCGCAACGTAATGAAATACATCGGCGTTCTCGGCGCGCTGATCGGCGGAATCGCCTATGTGTGCTGGTACGCCCTGTCGTCCGCGGATGTAGACCTTGCGAAAGCGGCCGGAACCGTCCTGAATTTCACAAAGGACTATGTCTGGCTGATCCCTGTCATCCCGTTTATCCGCAGGTTCACAGAGATGGGAAAGCTGCTCCCCATCCTGCAGGCGCTGCTCGTCACAGCCGCCGCGCTCGCCGCTTATCTTGCGGCCGCCGGATTCCTGTATCTGAAGAGCGCCGTCAATATGCAGGACGCCGCCTCTTCCCGCCGGCTCACCGACAGATCCCGCAGGAAAATTTACAAGGCCAGAAGCCCGCAAGCGAGCTATCGGCAAAAAGAGCTGCGGCTGCTCCTGCGCAATCCGGTCTATCTGCTGAAGGACTTTATCCTCGCTTTCGGCTGGCCGCTCATCATCATTCCGCTGTTCCTGGTCTCAAGGATGACCGCCGGACCAACGCCGGAGAGCTCTAAGGAAGAGCTGGCAGCATTAAAGGCCACGCTGACCTCTGACGTCACCCTTATTCTGGTCCTGACGCTCAGCATTGTCTGCGCAGCCATTCTCTTTCTGAATATGTTTAATGATCTCGCCTATTCCTCAATCACGAGAGAGGGCGACATGTTCTCTGTCATGAAGCAGCTCCCGCTCTCACTCCGTGATCAGATCCGGGCAAAACGCGACGTCGCGCGGAGTATCGTCGGCATATCGACCGTCGTATATCTGACGATCGCCGCGCTCGTCGGGATCATTTCGGGCCTGATCCCCTGGTATGTCCTGCCCTACGGCCTTTCGGTCGGTCTCCCGCTTCTGCAGCTTGTCGTGGACATAGACATAATCAGCGGCATCCGCCACGCGAACCTGCACTGGGACAACGAGGCAGCCGCCATCAAAAAGAACACAAAGCTGATCCTGGGAAGCTACCTGCTGGCGGTTCTCATCATCATCGGCCTTGTTTTCCTCTACTCCTTCCTCAGCGGACACCCCTTCCTGGCGCTGCCCTGTCTGCTGGCAGTTCCGCTGCTGCTCATTGTCCTGGCCGTGCTGACCGACCGGCGCATATACACGGTCGCCGAGGAAAAACTGCGGAAGCTGTAACCGCCCTGTCGACGGCAGGCGTCACCGGGCAGCCTGCGTTTTCGCGTGTTCCGCTCCGATCTCAAAATGATACTTCACGATGCCGAGGTCGACCTTGCTGAATATTCCGCCCTGATCGGTGAAAGTCACGCTGCCGTCCTCCTTCAGATCGATCAAAAATTTCTG
>CANQIW010000037.1 GCA_947624055.1 uncultured Lachnospiraceae bacterium | reverse complement strand
GGGATTCCTCCTGTCAGAGTGATCTGGTTCAAATACATATCAATCGCTGTTGCCATTGGTATTCCCAGACGTTTCAATACATCTTCTGCACGCTGCTTAACAGCTGGATTTACCCTCAGGTTCAATGTTGCTGTTTTTTCCATAGCACTCGCTCCTTTCCTTGGTCCTATTGTAACGCTATTGTCGTTACTTTTCAACCCTGTTTTTCTATTGTAAAAAACTCGCCAGATTATCACAACCAAAAGCAAATCTACACCTTTCCAGAGAACACGATATTTATAAGGTTTCTTAAATGATCAAGATTCTTTTCCGCACCCCCCCCACAAGACTCTGCGACATTTGATTGCACACAAGACAAATGCTGATTGAAGTTATACTATATGCTTCATTGAATTCTCTTTACTGTTTACATTGACTCGAACTAATTTTTTAAGTTCTTCCACCCCACCCGTAAAACTGAAGTCAAGGATGCGAGTCTGCTATAGCCGTGCCAAAAACTCTGCCGGTAAAACAGCGGTAACCTTACTCCTTTTGAAATCCTTGATATTCCTGGTAATGAGATAATCAAAAGAACATGGAAGGCAGGATCCCTTTCCATGTCCTAATATGATTTTGCATACATCCGGAGCTGCCTCCTTTCCTTCCCCAAGGCAGCTAGAATTTAGTTACCTTTAGTTACCATTTAGTTACCAAGGCATTTTTGCATTCTGAAACCCCCGTAAAATAAGGGGTTTTCGCGCTCGGCTGGGGCCGAGAGGTCGCAGGTTCAAATCCTGTTGCCCCGATTTTTTATTTTCAAATTTGTCTATGACGTTTAAAGACTCCTCCGGCGCGCGGCATCTTTCACCGCCCTCCGGAGGAGTCTTTCGTCCTCCCCTGTGGTCTCACCCAAACAGCTTCTCAGGATATACGCCGCGCCTCACCAGATCGGCGATCGCCTGCTTCACATACGGCACATCCTCCTGATAAGTCACGCCAAACCATCGGTCATCCGAGCGCAGCACCGTCAGATCCACACGCCCTTCCTTGAGCAATCCGTCCACGATCGTGGGAAGCAGATATTCCGCAGTCGTCTCATGACCGGGCAAGTCCTTCAGGAAACGCTCGAACCCGCCCGCAAGCTCCTCGATAAAGTCCGGAGTGAATCCCCAGAAATTCATTGAGACAAGCGTCTCCGGATCCAGCCTCACCTCAGAGCCGTCCTCTTTCTTCACAGCCGCTCCGTCCGACGTCTTCACGATATTCCTCGTCTCGCAGATCGCCGTGAGCGCGCGCTCCGCGTTCAGCCGGCAAAGTCCTCTGGTAACTCCCCCGTTCTCGGAAAGCGTATTCTTCAGGATGAAACCTGCCATACAAAACTGAAATTTCTCCCTGTGCTCCCAATCCGCGGATATCAGATAATCGTGTACTTTCCGAAAAGCGTCCTTCCCGTAATAATCATCCGCATTGATCACGGCAAAAGGCTCCTTCACAATGCCCCTGCAGGCAAGGATCGCCTGTCCGGTGCCCCACGGCTTCGTTCTGCCCTTCGGCACGGAAAAGCCGTCCGGAAGATCATCCATCTCCTGAAACGCGTATGCTACAGGAATCTGTCTCCCAATCCGGTCTCCGATAATGCTCCGGAAATCCTCCAGCATGCTTTTTCGGATCACAAACACCACGCGGTCGAACCCTGCCTCCATCGCGTCGCAGACCGAGTAATCCATGATGATCTCCCCGGACGGACCGAACGAAGTAAGCTGCTTGATCCCCTGTCCAAAGCGGCTTCCAATCCCCGCCGCCATGATTACCAACGTCGTACTTTTCATATTTTCTCCCATCATACCTTCATCCCTGCGCAGTCTCCTGCTGCGTATGAAGCTATAGTATCATAAAACGGCCTAAAATAAAACCCCGTATTTTTATCTTATGAGACATTGAAAGCACTTCCATGTAAAACATTTCGCGCTCCGAAAATCCTGCGCTTATTCCGTCACAGCTGCCGTATCTGCCATATCCGCTGCGTCTGTCTGTTCTGTCACGTCTGCCGTGTCTGCCGTGCCTGTGCTCTTAGACATGATCACGATGTTCTCGCCCGGAATCTCTGTCTTGCGCTTCACAATGTCCTCGATCTGCGCCCGCTGAGCGTCCCCGAGATCCGTCTTGTTGACTACCACGTCAGCGCTTCCGTCCGTGATGCTCACCACGCACCCGGCAAAGCCTTTTGCCTCCAGCAGAAGCTCGGCCGCGGCCTCCATCTCCGCGTTCTGCGCCATGTTCGTCATCGCCGCGATCGCGTTCTGTTTCTGATCGTCGGCAATCTCTGCATTGTTAATGACCTCGAGCAGCGTCTCCTTGCTCTTCGCGCGCACCTGCTCACGGTTCAGCTTCGCCTCCGCCAGCACGTTATCGCTCACCGTGGAGCTTGCCAGCACAGCCTCCCCGACATCCGTGCCCGGCGCATCAGCTCCCGCGAAATCCGTTCCGTCCGTGATATCCGCGTCCATGCTCACGATATCGGAATAATCATCCGTATATGTATCCTCGTAGATCTCTTCATCCGTCACCAGTACCGTATTGTCAGCCGAACTCACCGTGTCCGCTTTCTCCTGCAGGAGCGTACCTGAATAATTCAGATAGCCCGCTACGGCGATCATGATCGCCAGCGCTGTAATGATGATCTGATTCTTTTTGAAAATTCGTTTCACTTTGTCCTCCTCATTCCATCTTCATTACTTTGATTTTATGCGCTTCCACTCCGAATAATGCCATCACCGCCTCTGTAATCTCGGAAACAACCGACGCTTTTCCGGCTCCCTGCGCGATCACGAGGACTCCGGCAATCTCCGGTTCATACTCTTCCGTGACATACGGGAGCTCGTTTCCCTGCGCGTCCCTCTGATAAACCGTATTTTCGCTGCTGCTCGCCTGATCCGAGGCCGCGGCCGCATTTTCCTCCTGACTCTCCTCCTTTCCCTGAGACTGTTCCAGGTCCTTTTCAACGACCTTCCTTCCATCCGATTTCAGGGTCAGCATTACCTCCGTCCTCCCGATTCCCTCCACCTGGCTCAGGATTTCTTGCAGGCGCTCCTCCAGCTGCCGTGCGCGATCTGCGGAGGACACTGCGGCAGGCATACTTTCCTCCTGCAATCCTGACACTGTCCGGGATTCCGTCTCCAGCTGCAGATCTGATCCGGGATCCTCCGTCGGAAGCGCAATCACGAGAAGAAGCGCTCCGCACAGCAGAAGGATCAGAATCTGTTCTTTTTTGAACGATTTTATCTTGTCCAGCCATTTTCCCATTGCCTGCTTTCCCCTGTTCTGATGTAAATCTGATCCAAGCCGAGCGCATAGACACCCGCGCACTCCCGCTTCACGCCTTCCAGGGCTTCCATCTGTGCTGCTTTCGCCCCGGTCGTCCCTTCGTCCGATCCCGCCGCGGCATCCATGGAGATTCCCGTGATCCGGTAACCATCCTCTCCGAAAGTGAGCTGTATGTTTTTTGCCTCCACCCCATACGCGGAAGCGATCTCCCGGATCTGACGCACGATCTCATCGCGATACGCCTCCCGGATCCGGTCGTTTTTCAGCTCTGCCATTCCCGACACGGAGGATTCCAGATCATAGGAATCGCTCCGCAGAAACTCGAGCTGCAAAAGCCGCTCCAGCTCCCCCTCCCCGGCCAGAAGCTTCCACAGCGGACCGGCCGCGACAAGAAAAAAGAGCAGCCCTCCGTAGAACCGAACATAGACAGAAAACTTTCCCTTTGGCACAAGATGCATCAGAATCGTCAGGATACAGAGACATCCTGTAATGGCTTTCAACCACTGTGACAAACACGTCACCTCCCATGTATCGCGGCCGTGATCATCGCAAGCGAAATGAGAAAGACAGACATCGATGTGGCAAGAATATGCAAAAGCAGGACCGTTCCCCTGGAAATACTCGCAATTCCCTCCACCATACGTTTCTCACTGACCGGCTGGATCGCCGCGCACAGCAGGCGGAAGATCAGGATCGAAGCGAGAAGCCTCAAAACCGGCACTGCCCCGAGAGCCAGAAGCGCGAGCATCCCCGCCACACCGACCGCGTTCTTGAGCACAACAGCCGATCCTGCCACCGTCTCGGCCGCGCTGTCCAGAAGGCTGCCTACCCCCGGGATACTTCCCGCCAGACGGTGAAACGCGGAATTCTTCAGAGAATCGAGCGCCGGCGCGATCAGGATCTGCACCGCCTGCAGTCCGACCACGATCCCGAGAACGCTTTTTGCGACCCAGCGGATCACGGTTTCCACCAGCTCGGCAAAATGCGAGAAATGGTCTTCCACTGTCATCTGATTCAGAAGAAGAAGGATCAGATAAAAATTGATCGCAGGCAGGATGAAGCGTATCATCAGCGTCTGCAGCAGCTGTATTCCAAGAATCGTGATCTCGTAGAACCCGATTGCGGAGACCGTCCCGGCGCTCATTACCACAGTCACAAGGTAAGAAGGAAGCAGCAGCCGCATAAAGCGGTCCATCGCGCTGCAGGTCTGTCCAACGCTCTGATTCATCATCACAAACGACCGCATCAGCAATGTCGAGATCAGAAGATACATCGTAAAAAAGCTGATATCGGCAATCTGACTGCTGTCAAAAATCTTTACAAAATTCGAAAAGATCGCCGAGGCCAGAACGATCACCAGAATCTGCAGCGCCATCTGCTTTTGCTGCCGCAGCTGCCCCAGAAAAAGATCCGCAAGCAGATACGGAAGATCCCGAATCGAAAAAGGGATCTCTCCGCGCAGCAGCCCCAGAACCGTATCGCTGAAAGAAAACGGCAGCTGAGCAGAGAGCTCACGGAATCCGGACTCGATCCCGTCGAGATCCAGCCAGGATTCGAGGCCGTCCGTTATATCTGAAGGACGGTCCTCTCCCGGCGTCCCATCCCCTTCTTCATCCGCCGAAAACCGCCCGATATCGTCCTGTGCGTTCTCCGTCTGAGACAGATCCGCAGAATTTTCCGCCAAAACCTTCCCTGCCTCCAAAGCGCCCCGCCCCGCCGCGTCCGGCAGCGCTTCCGCACCTGCCGGACATAGAAATCCCAGAGACAGCACGGCCGGCAGCATCAGAAAAAACATCCCCCTCATAATTTCACCTGTCACAGAAAGCTGTAGATCGTCTCCAGCAGCGCGAGAATGATCGGCGAGCTGATCGCCAGGATCGATATCTTGCCGAAAATCTCAATCTGTCCGGCGATCGCGCTGTACCCGGCATCCTTACAGATGTTTGACGCGAAATCCGCCACATAAGTGATCCCGATGATCTTCAGCAAAATCCTGAAATAATCCTTCTGTTCCGCAAAGTAGCCTCCGATCGTGTTGATCAGCTCAAACACGGACGAGAGCCGTGACAGGCTGAAAAAGATGATCAGCAGACAGGTCGCCAGACTGACCGTTTCCGCGTACGGAGATTTCACCTGCTTAAGAAAAAGTCCCAGCATCACGCCTGTGAGACCCAGACAGGCAATTCTGATCATATTCATCTCGTTTCCTCACAGCGCAAACAGCGACTTGACGGTCTCAAACAGCTGACTGATATACGGGATCAGCCAGAACAGTACCAGTACAAGTCCGGCCATTCCTGTCAGAAACGCATGTTCCTCCCGGCCGCTCTGTTTGAGGATCTGCCCCAGCACGGAAACCAGTATTCCGACAGCCGCAATCTTAAAAATCAAATTTACACTCATGCCCGTCCTCTCCCGCGCGCTACAGAAGCAGAATCACCAGAAATACACCCGCCGCGGCCGCAAGCTTCCGATACAGCCCGCCCTTTTCACTGCAGACCCGCGCCTCTGTATCCTCCATCATGCGAAATCTGTCCTCATATTTTTCCAGAAGCGTTCTCTGTATGACGACATCCGTGCCGCAGAACGCCGTCTCCGTGTCCGCAAACAGCTGCGTTTCCTCCCGCGACAGCAGGCCGGCCGGAATCTGTTTCGCCAGATTTCTCTCCCAGATCTCCCGGAAAGAGCACCCGCTCCTCTGTTCGATCTGTTCAGCCGTCTCCGAGAGCACGGTTCCAAGCTCCGTCCGGCACCTCTGCGCCGCCGAGCGCAGAGCCTCGTGAAGCGGCGCCCGGTAATAGCCCATTTCCTTCTCAAGGAAAGCGATGGTCTCCCGCATTTCACGGAAAAGCTGCCAGCGCCTCTTCATGCGGCGTTCCATCCCGTTTCCCGCCAAAACGCCCGCCGCCAGAATGCAGAGTATCCCGGCCAATTTCACAGAAATTCGCATGATCATTTTCTGTCACCCGCCTTTGCCGCTCTGTCCGTAGTACAGGACATTTCCCTGTTCATCCAGTATCTCCCTTACGCTGCCTGCCGGATCTCCCCCAAGCACGATATAGCGTTCAAACATCCGCATCCGGGCCATCTTTCGAAAAAGAGGCTTCCTTCTGATGTCCTCCAGCGACGTGCCATGCGCGGTCGCGATGAGCCTGCAGCCGCAGTAAAACGCATTTTCGAGCGCGTAACTGTCCGCTTCACTCCCGAGCTCATCGACCGCAATGACCTGCGGAGACATGGAGCGCAGGAGCATCATCATGCCCTCTGCCTTCGGGCTTCCGTCCAGCACGTCCGTGCGCATGCCAAGATCGTTCTGCGCCTCGCCGAGATACGTGCCCGCAAGCTCGGAGCGCTCGTCCACAACCCCGACCGTCTGCCCTGCAAGCCACGGCGTCCCGTCGGATATCTGCCGGATCAGATCCCGCAGAAGTGTTGTCTTCCCGCACCTCGGCGGCGACACGATCAGCGTATGGCCAAGCCGTCCGTTCGATACCAGATACCGGAGCACTCCATCCGCGCAGCCTCTTATCTGATGAGACAGGCGAATATTTATGCCGGAAATATGGCGGATACACTGAACCTTCGCTCCCTCCATGACAAGCTTTCCCGCCACGCCGATCCGATGTCCTCCCGGCACCGTCAGGAAGCCCTGTTTCATCTCCTCGTCAAACGCGTACAGAGAATATCCCGAGACACATTTCAGCGTCTCCTCGAGTTCCTCCTGGCTGACGCAGATCCCTCCCTCCGGGCGATCCGTCAGCCTTCCTTCCCGCACAATTCCATACTCCCGGCCGTCGAATCGAAGAAGCAGCGGTCGGCCGCGGCGCAGCCGCACTTCCTGCAGTTTCTCCGTATCGGGTCCCGCCCTTCTCAGAAGCTCCCGCAGCCGTGGAGGAAAAACCTCATACAGCCAGTCGTTTTTTTCATTCATGCGCCCCGCATCCGCCTCCCGTCGCCGCCTTACTTTCAATATATGGGACAGCCCCTTCGAATATGCCGCCATTTCTTCTGTTTTCTCCCGATTTTGTTTACAAAGGAATTGCTTTTTCCGACAGGGAATATTATAATTGCCTTGTTGCGGCTTTCCCGCTGCGGGGCGCTGCACTTTACTCCGTGTTACAGACATTATTTATGAAAGCATGAGGTTTCGATATGAAGAAAAGAGTTGTCGTTGCGCTCGGCCATAAGGCTCTCGGCACAACATTTCCGGAACAGCAGACCGCAGTGAAATCCACTGCAAAGATTCTCGCGGATCTCGTGGAAAACGGCGCACAGCTGATCATCACGCACAGCAACGCTCCGCAGGTCGGCATGATCCACACGGCGATGAACGAATTTGCCAGATTTCATGAAACCTACGGCGCCCCGATGTCCATCTGCTCAGCCATGAGCCAGGGCTACATCGGTTACGACATTCAGAACGCGCTGCGCACGGAGCTTCTGTCGCGCGGCATCTACCGTACCGTCGCCACGGTTCTCACGCAGGTGACCGTAGATCCCTACGACGAGACGTTCTACCGCCCGGTCAAGACGATCGGCCGTTATATGACTGCCGAGGAGGCGGCTGCCGAAGAGGCGAAGGGAAATTACGTGACGGAAGAGCCCGGGAAAGGCTTCCGGCGCATCGTCGCCTCGCCCAGGCCTCTGGACATCGTTGAGATTGACGCGATCAACGCGCTGGCGGACGCAGGGCACATTGTGATCGCGGGAGGCGGTGGCGGTATTCCCGTCCTCAAGCAGAGAAGCAGCCTGAAGGGTGCGAGCGCCGTCATCGAAAAAGATCTCATCAGCGGCCTGCTCGCAGATCAGACCGACGCGGATCTGCTGATGATCCTCACAAACGAGGAGTTTGTCATCATCAATTACGAAAGTGAAACCCCCGTCCCGCTCCGGCATATGACGACAGACGAGGCGAAGCAGCACATCGCGAACAACGAATTCGGGGAAAATAAAATGCTTCCGAAGATCGAAGCATCGGTAAACTTCGTTCTCCAGAAGCCGGGGCGTCAGGCAGTCATCACATCGATCGACAAAGCGCTGGACGCCTATCTCGGAAAAACCGGAACCGTAATTGAATAGCGGCGTACTCAATCTGTCCCGGTGCTCCCGATCCCGCCGCGGTCCGGGGCGTCGAGAGTCCCCTCCTCGAACACGATCTTCGGCTGATGCTCCATGATGCGGAACTGCGCGATGCGATCGTTAAAATGGATCACCGTGTCGCGCAGCGCGTACACCGGCATGTACCACCAATCGTTCGGGCCGGCATAGGTCTCGTCGATGACCCCCATATGGTTCGTCTGAATAATTCCAAAATTTTTGTATGTGGAACTGCGCGGCACGACGTGCGCCTCATAACCCTCCGGCAGCTGCATCGCCACACCCAGCGGCACCAGCTTGAACTCTCCCTTCTTCAGCACAATGTCCTCGGCTGCGCGCAGATCGATCCAGTCCGATTTGCCGTCGATGTATTCCAGGCGCTTGATCTCATCGTTCAGATATTGAATCTTTATCTTTTTCATCTCTGTTCTTCCCCCAGTATCATTCCTGTCTGCTCACCGTGCCTGCGACGCGCGCTCCACCTTATCCGTATCGCATGACGGACACTCGCCATACTGCTTCCCGACAGCGATATCGTCGCCGTGCAGGATCATCTCGCCCGCCGCCAGCGAGCGCGGTACATCGATCACATTCTGATTCGAGCTGCCGCGCCAGTGAAGCTGCGTGTCGCGCAGCGCCTGAATATATTCTCCGTCCACCAGCACGTCGATATACTGCGCGATCTCGCGCTGCCGCACGTAATCCCAGTCAAAACCCGTATACAGCCAGATCGTCTTGTCCGGATACTTCCCCCGGATCTCCTTCGCAAGCGCCAGGATCACCGGCTCATTCGTGCTGTAGAGCGGGTCGCCGCCACTGAATGTGATGCCCGAAACATAAGACTGATCCAGCTCATGAAAAATCTCCTGCTTCTGCTCCTCGCCGAACTCCGCGCCGTCATTTGGATCCCAGGTCACCGGATTCTGACAACCCTCGCAATAGTGCGAACAGCCCGCCACCCAGAGCACCACCCGGAGTCCGTCGCCATTCAGCATGTCGTCCTTCGTGATATTATGATACTTCATAGCCAAATCCCCCAAAGCACAATATCCTGTGCCAAACGATACCTCTTTTACAATATCATGTGCGCAAAATCTATACTAGCACGTTATGCTCCTGACGTCAAGCAAATCGCGCAGATACATCACTTATTTTTATATTAATTTATGTTGCCTATATTATATTTAAGTGATATTATATTTATGCTGTGTACCTCCGGCAGAAAGGAGGTGGTGACAGTGGAAAATGCCATCTTTAAAACTATCCTCTCTATCATGGCAAGTGTAATTTCATATTACATCTGCAAATGGCTGGACAGAGACCGGTAAATACAGCCTGCGGATTGGTCCACCGCAAATAGCGGACAAGAAAACCTCCAGAGCCACCACTCTGGAGGTTTTCGTTTTAATCTTATTGTGGAAATCGCCATCCTTAAATAAGACATAATTATTGTAAATCCATGCCCGGAAAATGTCAAGCCTGACTTTTCAGAGCAACTCAAAGCAATTCAAAACAACCGCAAATAAAGCGCCTTCAAAACGATACCGATAGCATTTCGGGAACCAAAATAAAATTCAAATGACAAGCATGGCGTCGCCAAACGAGAAGAAGCGATACCGCTCCCTCACCGCCTCCGCGTAGGCATTCAGGATATGCTCCCGCCCTGCGAGCGCCGACACGAGCATCAGCAGCGTCGACTCCGGCAGGTGGAAATTCGTAATCAGGCCGTCAAGTACCTTGAATCGATAGCCGGGATAGATGAATATCTCCGTCCAGCCGCTGCACGCTGTGAGCATACCGTCATCCGTGGCCGCGGACTCGATCGTCCGGCAGCTCGTCGTGCCGACGCAGATCACGCGCCCGCCCGATGCTCTCGTCTCGTTGATGATGCGCGCCGCCTCCTCATCGATCTGATAAAATTCGGAATGCATGTGATGTTTCGCCACATCCTCCACCTTGACCGGGCGGAAGGTCCCCAGTCCGACGTGGAGCGTCACCTCCGCGATCCGCACGCCCATCGCACGCACTTCATCGAGCAGCTCCGGCGTGAAATGCAGTCCGGCCGTCGGAGCCGCCGCCGAGCCGTCGTACTTCGCGTAGACGGTCTGATAACGGTTCCTATCCTTCAGCTCATGCGTGATGTACGGGGGAAGCGGCATCTGCCCGAGTCGATCCAGAATTTCCTCGAACACGCCCTCGTAGGTAAATTGGATCAGCCGGTTCCCTTCCTCCGCAACGTCGATCACCTCGCCGATCAAAATCCCGTCTCCGAAAATGATCCTCGTCCCGGGCTTCGCCTTTTTCCCCGGCTTTACAAGTGTTTCCCAGACATTGTTTTCCTTCCTTTTCAGCAGGAGAATCTCGATCATGGCACCGGTGCCCTCACGCGCTCCGTAGAGCCGTGCCGGAATCACCCTCGTGTTATTCAGCACGAGGCAGTCGCCCGGATGAAGGTATTCCAGAATATCCCGGAAATGGCGGTGCCGGATCTCCCCGGTCTTCTTATCCAGCACCAGAAGCCGCGACGCGGAACGATCCTCGAGCGGATCCTGCGCGATCAGCTCCTGCGGCAGATCAAAATAGAAATCAGCAGTTTTCAGTCCGGCCGTCTCCGTCATCCCGTCCGATCCACCTGCCGGATTTTCTGGCAGTATGTCCGCAATTTTCGGCATACCGGTTCGTCCGTCCGTATGATCCGGCACATTCCCAAAGCCTGGAACTTCCCCCGTCATGTAGTCCGGCGCCTGATTTCTCTGGTCTTCAGTGTCATAGTAAACCCTGTCTTTTGCCAGAATCACCCACTCTCCGTCTTCTGCTGAAAAATCCGCGATCGTGACCGCGCAGTTCTTCGGCACGCCATCCGCCCAGAGCTCCTTCGCCCCGCCGTTTGTCATGGCAAGCAGCAGCGCGCGCGACGCCGCCCCGTGCGTGGAGACCAGGATCGTCTTGTCCTGCCACTCTGGCTTTGCCTTCAGTTCCTCCAAAAAGGCCTCCGTGCGCGCACAGAGAGCGCGCACACTCTCTCCGCCCTCCGGCGGCACATACTCATCCGGCTCGTGAAAAAAACGATAAAACTGCGAATCCGGATCCTCCCGCTCCTCTCTGGACAGGTATACGCCCTCCAGCGTCCCGAAGCTGATCTCCCGGATCCGTTCCTCATTGATGAGCGGTATGTCCCGGCCCGCCAGCAGAATTTCCGCCGTCTCGCGCGCCCGGGAAAGCGGACTCGTGAGCGCAAGGTCAAACGGGACGTCTGCCAGCGCCCGCGCCGTCTCATGTGCCAGCGCACGGCCGTTCTCATTCAGCGGGATGTCCGTCTGTCCCTGCAGCCGCAATTCCGTGTTCCACGGGGTCTCTCCGTGTCTGATCATATACAATCGCATCGGGTTTCTCCGCCTTTCCTTTATGCAGACTCGTCCCGGCACTGACAATATCGCTCGAATGCCGGGACAAGTATAAACTCACTTCTGAAATTTCCTTCACGCTGTCTACGAGCGGATCTCGATCCCCATCGACTCCAGTCCGTTCCAGATCTTCTTCATCGCCGCTGTGATATCGCTCTCCTCGAGCGTGCGATTCTTCGCACGGAACACGACAGAGTACGCCATCGACTTGAAGCCCGGTTTGATCTGCACGCCCTCGTAGACGTCGAATAGCTGGCAGTCCTCCAGAATCTTCCCGCCGCGCTGGTTGATCATCGCCTCGATCTGTCCGGCCAGGATCGCTTTCGGAACGACCATGCTGATGTCCCTCATCACCGCCGGATAGCGAGCGATCCCCGTGTATTTGCGGTCGAAGGTCGCAAGCGGCGTCACAGCCTCCATATCGAGCACCGCCACGTAAGCCTTCTCGCCGATGCCGTACGCGTCCGCCACGAACGGATGCACCTCTCCGAGATAGCCGACCGCGACGTCCCCGCAGCTGATCTGCGCCGAGCTTGTCGAGGAATTCCTCGACGACGCCCTTCATCGTATAGAAATCGCCGTCGCCGTACATGCCGAGCGTGAACTGCATGCGCTCTTCGGGCAGCTCCGTGAGCGGCAGCGCCTTAGGCAGATAGATGTTGCCGAGCTCATAGAGGCGGACGTTCTTGTTCCTGTGGTTGTAATTGAAGCCGAGCGAAGTCAGCATGCCGTTGATCGAAGTCGTCCGCATGATGCTGAAATCCTCGCCGAGCGGATTCGAGATCTTCACCGCCGCGCGCAGCGGCGAATCCTCCGGAAGCCGCAATTTATCGAACACCTTCGGGCTCTCGAACGAGTACATCATGCCCTGCGAGAAACCGCAGAACTCCGCGATGTCCTCCGCCACCTCGCGCACGCGCATGTGGAACGGAAGCTTGCCTGCGGTCGCCTCGCCGGTCGGCAGCGTCGTCGGGATGTTGTCGTAGCCGTAGAAGCGCGCGACCTCCTCGGCCAGATCCGCCGTGCGGAACAGATCGTGGCGGAACGTCGGCGCGACCACCTCGCGGGCCGCCTCGTCGTACCCGAGACCGATCATTTTGAAATATCCCAGCATCTCCTCCTCCGGAACGTTCGTGCCGAGCAGCGTGTTGATCTTGTCCGGCTCAAACGGGATGCGCACCGGCTCCTTCTTCCTGCTGTAAACGTCGACCATGCCGCCGACCACTTCGCCCGCGCCGAGCTCCTCCACGAGCTGGCATGCGCGGTCGATCGCCTCCTGCGCGTTGTTCGGGTCGAGTCCCTTCTCAAACTTCGCGGACGCGTCCGTGCGCAGGCCGATCCGCTTCGAGGAGAGGCGGATGTTCGTCCCGTCAAAGCAGGCCGCCTCAAAGAGCATCGTCTTTACATTGTCCGTGATCATGGAATTCTCACCGCCCATGATGCCGCCGATGCCGACCGCCTTCTCGCCGTCACAGATCATCACGACGTTCTCATCCATCGTGCGCTCCTGTCCGTCCAGCGTCACGAACTTCTCGTCCTTCGCCGCGCGGCGCACCACGATCTCATGTCCCGCGAGCTGATCGTAATCGTAGGCGTGCATCGGCTGGCCGTACTCCTCCATCACATAGTTTGTGATGTCGACGATGTTGTTGATCGGGCGGATGCCCGCGGCCGCCAGACGGCGCTGCATCCACTTCGGCGACGGGGCGATGTGCACATTCTTCACGACCCTCGCGCAGTAGCGCGGGCAGAGCTCCTCGTCCTCGATCGTCACCTTCACGTAATCCGACGCCTGCTCGCTGTTTCCGGTCGGCGTCACCACCGGCGGATGGAACTCCCTGCGGAACGTGGCCGCCGCCTCGCGCGCGATGCCGATCACGCTGAAGCAGTCCACACGGTTCGACGTGACCTCAAACTCAAAGGTCACATCGTCAAGCCCGAGCGCCGCGATCGCGTCCGCGCCCACCTCGGCGTCCTCCGGGAAGATATAGATGCCGTACTCCGGCGCCTCCGGGTACATGTCCCTGCTGGAGCCGAGCTCCTCGATCGAGCACATCATGCCGTTCGACTCGATGCCCCGCAGCTTGCCTTTTTTGATCTCGATGCCGCCCTCGGTCATCTTGCCGTCGTGCGTGCCCGCCACGCGGCCGCCATCCAATACGACCGGAATCTTGTCTCCCAGCTTGACGTTCGGCGCGCCGGTCACGATCTGCACCGACCTGCCCCCGCCGATATTCACCTGACAGACGATCAGCTTGTCCGCGTCCGGATGGCGCTCAATCTGATCGATCTGGCCGATCACGATGTTCGCAAGGTCGCGGTCCGCGGCCTGATAGCCCTCCACCTTCGTGCCGGACAGCGTCATCGCGTCGGTAAACTCCTGTGCCGTCACATCCAGATCCGGCACATATGCTTTCACCCATGATAATGTTGTGTTCACTCTCTCTTCCTCCTGTTATGAAGTGACTTTTGTCAAGAGGTAAATTTGCATTTCACAAACTTTTTCTTTTCTC
>CANQIW010000036.1 GCA_947624055.1 uncultured Lachnospiraceae bacterium | reverse complement strand
CCGATGACGAAGTACCACTGGTTCCTGTGGTTCGGCATGGCGGCCGGCCTGCTCTACTGCATGATCTTTGTCAGCAGGATCTTCGCGATCACTTCGATCTCCAAGAAGTGTGTGATGCTTCTGGTGATCTTCGCGATCATCACGGAGCCGACCTTCCGCTATCTGGGCGGCGGGGTCAGGAGGCTGTCGAAGTATTATATGAAAAAGCGGCAAAAAGGCTAGGAGCGGGACAGCATTCCCTTGCTTTCACGGAAAGATTTTGATATACTGTGCGTAGGAGGATTAACTTATGAAACGTATACTTTTGAAGCTGAGCGGAGAGGCGCTCGCGGGGGATAAAAAGACCGGTTTCGACGAGCCGACGGTCACGAAGGTTGCTCTTCAGGTGAAGACGCTGGCAGAGCAGGGCATGGAGATCGGTATCGTGATCGGCGGAGGGAATTTCTGGCGCGGCCGCTCCAGCGAGCATATCGACCGGACGAAGGCGGATCAGATCGGGATGCTGGCGACGGTCATGAACTGCATTTATGTATCGGAGATCTTCCGCTCGGTCGGGATAAAGACGGCTGTGATGACGCCGTTTGCCTGCGGCTCGTTCACGGAGCTGTTTTCCAAGGACAGAGTGATGGAATGTTTTGCAAAGGGCGCGGTGGTATTTCTGGCCGGAGGAACAGGACACCCGTATTTCTCGACGGACACGGCCACGGTGCTGCGCGCGGTTGAGATCGAGGCGGAGACGATCCTGCTCGCAAAGTCGGTGGACGGGGTCTACGACAGCGATCCGAAGGACAATCCGCAGGCGAAGAGATTTGACGAGATCTCGATCCAGGAGGTGATCGACCGCAAGCTCGGCGTGGTGGACATGACGGCGTCGATCCTCTGCATGGAGAACCACATGCCGATGCTGGTGTTCGGCCTGAATCAGGAGAACAGCATCGTCGATACGGTGAACGGAAATCTGAGCGGGACGCGGGTGACGGCGTAGCTCGGGTGATATGGACAAATATGCCTGGCGTGGAAGACGCAGGAGGCATTTTGAGCAGAAAAGATCATATATACTAGGAGGGAAGAGAGATGGATGAGAGAATCAAGGTTTATGACGAGAAGATGACAAAGACGCACAAGAATCTTCTGGAGGAGTTCGGGACGATCCGCGCGGGGCGTGCGAACCCGAACGTGCTGAACAAGATCCGTGTGGATTATTACGGTACGCCGACGCCGCTGCAGCAGGTGGGAAACATCACGGTTCCGGAGCCGCGCGTTCTGCAGATCCAGCCGTGGGAAGCGTCGATGGTGAAGGCGATCGAGAAGGCGATCCTCACATCGGATCTCGGCATCCATCCGTCGAACGACGGCAAGATCATTCGGCTGATCTTCCCGGAGCTGACCGAGGAGCGCAGGAAGGATCTGGTGAAGGACGTAAAGAAAAAGGGCGAGGCAGCCAAGGTAGCGATCCGCAACATCCGCAGGGATGCGAATGATTACCTGAAGAAGCTCGGCAAGACGGACGTGTCCGAGGACGAGATCAAGGATCTCGAGGACAGCGTTCAGAAGCTCACGGACAAGTACATCAAGGACATCGACAAATCCGTGGAAGAGAAATCAAAGGAAATTCTTACCGTATAGAATGCAGCAGCGAAAGCGCTGCCGGCTCCGGCAGATCACGTGGAGCGGGAGTCTGACAGCGGCAGGCTGTCTGATCTGACAAATCTGACGCCGTACAGGGGCAAGAGCATTTCTGAGTGGGACAGTGAGACTGCTTCTCTTACCATTCCTTCTCAGGGACGACTTGCCCTTTGTCGGTTGTATTTTTGATCATATCGGTTTTGGCAAGTCCGGATGTTTGGCGTATTTCAGGCATAGAATTCATGAGCGACGGGGAGGAGAACATCATGGTGGTTCCGCAGCATGTGGCGATCATAGTGGACGGAAACGGGCGATGGGCAAAGAGCAAGGGCATGCCGCGCAATTACGGGCATGTGCGGGGCGCGAAGAATCTGGAGGTCATCTGCAGGGACGCGTACAATATGGGGATCAAATATCTGACGGTGTACCTTTTTTCGACTGAGAACTGGAAGCGCCCGAAGGATGAGGTGGACGCGCTGATGAAGCTGTTCCGCAGCTATACGAAGACCTGCGTGAAAACGGCGCGGGACAACAATATGAAGGTGCGCGTGCTCGGCGACCCGACCGCGCTCGATCAGGATCTTCAGGACAGCCTGAATCTGCTCGTGGAGTCTTCGAAAGACAATACAGGGTTGAATTTTCAGATCGCGATCAATTACGGAAGCCGGGACGAGATCGTCCGGGCGATCCGAAGGGCTGCGCAGGACTGTGTGGACGGGAAGCTTGCGCCGGAGGAGATCACGGAGGAGCGCTTTTCCGCTTATCTCGACACGGCCGGAGTGCCGGATCCGGATCTGCTGATCCGCACGAGCGGGGAACAGCGGCTGTCCAATTATCTGATGTGGCAGCTCGCGTACACGGAATTTTATTTTACCGAAGTGCCGTGGCCTGCGTTTACGAAGGATGATCTGCGGCAGGCCATAGAGAAGTACAACAGCCGTGACAGACGCTACGGCGGGGTCAAGGAGGAATGAGATGTTTCGTACAAGACTGATCAGCGGGATCGTGCTCGTGGCTGTCGCGCTTGTGGTGATCATCACCGGCGGGCCGTTGCTTGCCGCGACGCTTCTGGCGATCTCGATTATCGGGCTGGATGAGCTGTACCGCGCGCTGGGGATCGACGACAAACGCTTCTCGCCGATTGCGGCCGTGGGTTATCTGGGCTGTTTTGCCTACTATATAATAGTAATTTTGGGACTGACGGCATATACTATGACAGTGCTGATCGCGCTTCTGATCCTGTTCATGACGGTGTATGTGTTCACATACCCTCGCTATCAGACGCAGCAGGTGACCGGTGCTTTTTTCGGCGTGGTCTATGTGGCGGTGATGCTCTCGTGCATTTATCAGCTGCGAATGATGAAGGATGGGGCATATCTGGTCTGGCTCATTTTTCTGGGCTCCTGGGGCTGCGATACCTGCGCCTACTGCGTGGGGATGCTGATCGGAAAACATAAGATGTCGCCGAAGCTCAGCCCGAAGAAATCGGTGGAGGGAGCGGTTGGCGGCGTGATCGGGGCGACGCTGCTCGGCGTGATCTACGCGGCCGTGGTTTCCGGCAGGCTGGCGACGCAGGGAAACCATATGCTGTATTTCGGAGTGATCTGTGCAGTGAGCGCCCTGATCTCCATGGTGGGCGATCTGGCTGCCTCCGCGATCAAGCGGAACCACGGGATCAAGGATTACGGGAAGCTGATCCCGGGGCACGGCGGGATCCTGGATCGCTTCGACAGCGTGATCTTTATCGCGCCGGTTGTGTATTATCTGGCGCAGGGGTTTTTCCTGTTTCACTGAGCGGACGCAAATCTTTCCGGGCTCCCTCCGGGCGGACGCAAATTCTTCCGGGATCCCTCCGGGCGGATCGGAAATGTTCCGGTAAACCGGATGAGCGGACGCTGTGACCGGGTAAATCCTTCCGGGCAGACCGGAGCTTTGGTGAACGGATCGCGGGGTGACAGAGGCAGCTCTGCCCGCCGCGGAAGCGTAAGGTACGAAAGGATGAGGAAAATTGAAGACGATTGCAATCCTCGGCTCGACGGGGTCTATTGGAACCCAGACGCTTGAGGTGGTTCGGGCGAATGGGGATATAGAGGTCGCGGCGCTTGCGGCGGGGCGGAACATCCGCCTGCTGGAGCAGCAGATCCGCGAATTTCGGCCGCGTATGGCGGCAGTGTGGGAGGAAGCGGACGCGAAGGCGCTGCGCACGGCGGTGGCGGATCTTCCCGTGAAAGTGCTCTGCGGCATGGACGGATTGAAAGAGGTTGCCGTCTGTGAGGAAGCGCAGATTCTTGTGACCGCGATCGTGGGCATGATCGGGATTGTTCCGACGATCGAGGCGATCCGCGCGGGCAAGGACATCGCGCTCGCGAACAAGGAGACGCTCGTGACGGCCGGGCATATCATCATGCCGCTCGCGAAGGAGCACGGCGTGCGCATTTTGCCGGTGGACAGCGAGCACAGCGCGATCTTTCAGGCGCTGAACGGAGAGAACCGCGGCGAGATCGACAAAATCCTGCTGACAGCCTCGGGCGGGCCGTTCCGCGGCATGACGCGTGAGCAGCTTGCGCAGGTGAAGCTTGAGGACGCGCTGAAGCACCCGAACTGGGTGATGGGACAGAAGATCACGGTCGACTCGGCGAGCATGGTGAACAAGGGGCTCGAGGTCATGGAGGCGCGCTGGCTGTTCGGGACAAAGCTTGATCAGATTCAGGTTGTCGTGCAGCCGCAGAGCATCATCCACTCGATGGTGCAGTTTAAAGACGGGGCGGTGATCGCGCAGCTCGGCACGCCGGACATGAAGCTGCCGATCCAGTACGCGCTCTATTACCCGGAGCGGCGATACCTTGCGGGCGAACGGCTCGATTTCTCAAAGATCGGAAGCATCGCCTTTGAGGATCCGGATCCGGAGACTTTTCTCGGACTGAAGTACGCGTTCGAGGCGGCCCGGGCGGGCGGCTCCATGCCGACCGTGTTCAACGCGGCCAATGAGCGTGCGGTGGCCGGTTTCCTGAAGCGGAAGATCGGCTTTACGGATATTTACGGGATCATACGGTACTGCATGGACCGGCACCGTGTGACCGAAGCTCCGGACGTGGACGAGATCCTTGCGGCGGAGAGAAGTGTGTATGAATTAATCGAAAGCAGGTGGAATATTTGAAGATTATCATTGCGCTGCTCGTGTTCAGCGCCATCATTATCATACATGAGCTGGGGCATTTCCTTCTCGCGAAGAAGAACGGCATCACGGTCGAGGAATTTTCGCTCGGCATGGGGCCGCGCCTTTTGAGCTTCGAGGCGGGCGGTACGCGGTACTCGTGGAAGCTCCTTCCCTTTGGCGGATCCTGTATGATGCTCGGCGAGGACGGCGAGGATATGAGCGACGGTTCGTTCGGCAGCAAATCGGTCGGCGCGAGGATCGCGGTGGTCGCGGCCGGCCCGCTGTTCAATTTTCTGCTTGCCTTTGTTCTGGCGATTTTTATCATTGGCAACATCGGTTATGACGCGCCCGTTATCAAGTCTGTGACCGAGGGCTATCCGGCGCAGGAGGCCGGGCTGCGCGCAGGCGACCGGATCACAAAGATGAACGGCAGGAACATCCGGCTGTACAGACAGTTTTCCAATTATGCCATGTTTCATGAGGGCGAGACGGTGGTCTTTGAATATGTGAGAGACGGGAAGACCTATGAGACGACGGTCGCGCCGATCCTCACGGACAGAGGATACAAATACGGGATTTCAGGGAGCGTCAATTATTCCCGCGTGCGGACGAATCCGCTGCAGACGCTTGAGTACAGTGCCTATGAGGTCTACTACTGGATCGACACGACGATACAGAGCCTGAAGATGCTTCTGCGCGGCGGCGTGGGGCTGGACGACATGTCCGGACCTGTCGGCGTTGTGCAGGTGATCGGGGATACCTACGAGGAGAGTAAGCCGGAGGGTACGCTGTATGTCTGGCTGAACCTTTTCAATATTTCAATCCTGCTGACCGCGAACCTCGGCGTAATGAATCTGCTCCCGCTCCCGGCACTCGACGGGGGACGTCTGGTGTTCCTGATCATCGAGGCGATCCGAGGGAAGCGTGTCGATCCGGAGCTGGAGGCGAAGGTACATTTCACGGGACTGATGCTGCTGATGCTGCTGATGGTGGTCGTGATGTTTAATGATATCAGGCGGATCTTTGTGTGAGCGATTCGGGCAGGATGTGGACTTGCCCCATATTGTTGCTTGAAAATATGAGTCATTTGTTCTATAATAAGCATACAAGCTTTTTCATCGGTCGGGAGTACGAAGACAAAAGATTTGCTTGACAATCGGTGGAAAATGTAATAGGATGAAAAAGGATACGAACATAAGTTCGAAAGAAGGAGAAGGAAGATGGCACAGGAAGACAAGTTGAAGGCATTGGATGCTGCGCTTGCGCAGATTGAGAAGCAGTTTGGCAAGGGCTCTGTGATGAAGCTCGGAGATACAGGAGCCCATATGAATATCGAGACAGTTCCCACAGGTTCGCTGAGTCTGGATATTGCGCTTGGCCTCGGTGGGATTCCGAAGGGGCGCATTGTAGAGATCTACGGTCCGGAGTCGAGCGGCAAGACGACCGTTGCGCTGCACATGGTAGCCGAGGTGCAGAAGCGCGACGGGATCGCAGGGTTTATTGATGCGGAACACGCGCTGGATCCGGTGTATGCGCGCAATATCGGCGTGGATATCGACAATCTCTACATATCCCAGCCTGACAACGGCGAGCAGGCGCTGGAGATCACCGAGACGATGGTGCGCTCCGGGGCAGTGGATATCATTATTGTGGACTCTGTAGCAGCCCTGGTGCCGAAGGCGGAGATCGACGGGGATATGGGTGATTCTCATGTAGGTCTTCAGGCCAGGCTGATGTCGCAGGCACTGCGCAAACTGACCGGCGTGATCAGCAAGTCGAACTGCACGGTCGTATTTATCAACCAGCTCCGCGAGAAGGTAGGCGTCATGTTCGGCAATCCGGAGACGACGACCGGCGGCCGCGCACTCAAGTTCTATTCTTCGATCCGTCTGGATGTGCGCAGGATCGAGTCTTTGAAGCAGAGCGGCGAAGTCATCGGCAACAGGACACGCATCAAGGTTGTGAAGAATAAGATCGCGCCGCCGTTCAAGGAGGCGGAGTTCGATATCATGTTCGGCAAGGGCATTTCCAGGGAAGGGGACATTCTTGATCTGGCCGCGAACAACAATGTTGTGAACAAGAGCGGCGCGTGGTACGCCTATCAGGGAGAGAAGATCGGTCAGGGCCGCGAGAACGCGAAGCTGTATCTGGCGGAGCATCCGGATGTGATGCAGGAGATCGAGCAGAAGGTGCGCGAGCATTATGGCCTGGCAGAGGATCCGGATACAGCAGAAAAGGACGCGTCGGAGAAAGACGTGGCTCAGGACGAAGAGCAGGGTTAAGCAGGATAAAAGATAACCGGGCAGTACAGATTGGAGTACCGGTCTGAAGGCGGCGGCTGTCCCCGATTTGCATCGGAGTACAGCGGCCGCCATGTTTATAAGGTGGGAAACCGCCGGGGTGGAGCAATGGACAGAACAGAATCGACGAGTTATGTAGACAAGGTGGAGGAGCTATCCGGCGGACGTTGTCTGGTGAGTCTGGAGGACGGCCGCAGCTTTCCTCTATACAGGAAAGAGCTGGAGCAGTTTGCGATCCGTGAGGGCGAGGCGCTTGCGCCGGGGTACGAGGCAGAGATCCTGGGAGAGCTTCTTCCCAGACGGGCAAAGCTCTGTGCGATGAAATACCTTCAGCGTATGGACCGCACGGAACAGCAGCTGCGCAGGAAGCTGAGCGAGCTGTCCTATCCGGAGGAAATTGCGGAGCAGGCGGTCGCGTATGTGAAAGGATACCATTACATAGACGACGTGCGCTATGCTGTGAACTACATAGAGTACAAAAAAGAAAACAAGAGTATGCGGCTGTTGGAACAGGAGCTATATCGGAAAGGCGTATCGCAGGAAGATTTTCAGGAAGCGCTCCGCCAGATCGAGACGCCGGATGAAGAACAGCAGATCAGGGATTGGCTGGAGAAGAAGCGTTATTCCGGGGAGCAGGCGGATCGCGGCGAGACAGAACGCATGATCCGCTTTCTGTTGCGGAGAGGCTATCAGCTTTCGTCTATCCGGAGAGTGATGCATATTTAACCACTTGATATTTCTGGAGGAAAAGCATTACTATGATTGACTAATCTTATAAAACCCTACTTATAAATAGGCAAAACAAAAGTATGCAAGATAAAAAAGAAGAACAAGGATACTCTGTTGGATGAAAGGAAAATGATTAAACAATTTGGAAGAAAAGACAGAAAAAAGTGCACAAAAAATAAATTCATCTATTGAAAATTATCATACATTGTACTATAGTAACCTTAATGTAACAAACCATGCATAATTTCACGCGTTAACAATTTCCTGTGACAAAGCTGGTTTGAAACGTTTGAAACGATTGTGATAAGACAAGTAGAAATAAAGCGCCCAAAGGGAGGTAAAGTATTATGAAAAAAAGGATGAGACGCTTAGTTGCAGTGTTGCTTGCTATGGCAATGGTCGTACAGCAGGGAAGCACGCTTGGCGTGCTCGCTGTTGAGACTGAGCCGATGAGCGAGAGCCTTACAGAAGCCATGTCTGTCGCTCAGGAGTCTGAGAAGGCAGAGGAGACGCAGGCGATTGAAACGCAGGCGCCGGAGACAGAAGCACCTGAAACACAGGCGCCAGAGACAGAAGCTTCTGAAACGCAGGCGCCTGAAACGAAGACTGAGGAGACAGAAGCGTCAGATCAGAAAGCTCAGACTGAAACCGCCGGCGAGACGCTGACAGAGACCGAGCAGGCCACGGAGACGGTTACAGAGCAGGTTGCTGAGGCACAGAGCGAGCTGATCACAGAGACAGCTGCAGAAGAGGCATCTGAGGCGGTATCTGAGACCGCGGCCGAGGCAGAATCCGAAAAGGAGTCTGAGACGGAAGAAACAGTCGTACTTGAGGCTTCAGTTATGCAGGAAGCGTATCAGGAGACCGTGGAGAACGCGACGGTTCCGATGGTGAGATATACTGTAAAGATCGCGAATAAGGCGGAGAAGACAGCTGCAGAGGGAGTATCCCTGAAGGTATTATTGGCAGACGCCCTTTCCTATAAGAAGGAAGACGGCGAGACGCCGGAGCTTGTCAGCTTTGAGTCGCTTGGAAAAGCGATCGAGGCGGCGGCGCTTGGAGAAGAGCTGACAGAAGAGATCAAGACCACATACGCGAACGGCGGCGTGGCTCTCTGGAAGAATCAGACGATTGCGGCGGGTGAAGAAAAGACGTTTGCGTTCTGCGCGGAAGTGAAGGACGGCCAGACGGATGTCAACGCGCTGAAGAATCTCTGGTTTGTGAACGGCGAGGCAGTTGCAGCAGAGAAGATCCAGTGGGCGAACACGGAGCTGCTTCAGGTTGTCGAGAAGGAGCTGCCGAGTGAGTTCGTATGTAGTGGAGAGGATGGCATGACCGTGACGGCGGTTGTGTCTGATCCGAGTGCCTTCCCGGAGGGAACCGTTCTCGTAGCGGAGCCTCTTGAAGTGACCGAAGAGGATATTGCGGCTGTAGAGGACGGATTGGAAGAAGGACGTCAGATCGCGAAGATGCTGCAGTATGATATTCGCTTCGAACACGACGGACAGGAGATTGAGCCGCCAGAGGGCGTGACGGTTGACGTCAGCATCGCGTACAACAATGCGGTGGAGCTGGGCGTGGATCCGGAGGCCGCCGGGCTGGAAATGCAGGTGCTTCATGAGAAAGACAACGGTGAAGTAGAGGAAGTAGCTGCGGAAGCAACCATCTCTGAGGATGGTGCGATGGATGGGGTGCAGTTTACGGCGGAGAGCTTTTCAACGTATACGGTTATGCTTACAGCGCTTGAGGGGGAAATTTCGCTTTCTTTTGATGGCATTAAGGATTATACTGCAGGAGAATTCTATCTTTGCCTATTGAATGAGGCGGATGGTCAGCAGAAGCATATTGTATTGAAAGTAAATGTTGAGAATGGGCAAATAAGTGTATACCCGAATGAAAATGGCATCAGGGTAGAGAATAACGTGATTAAAATAACTAAAGTATATGATCAAAATGGAAGTGAGATACAAGAAGGTTTGAATCAGGGGGAAGCGTTTAAACTTGAAATATTTGAGTTGAAGGATACAGTTGGAGAAGAAAACATAAAAGCTATTTTTTCACAAAAACATAATGAAGAGATTTCAAAAAGAAGTGAAGACATGGCTTTTATGAAAAAACAAGGAGACATCCTGTTGGGTTCGGGTGAGAAAATAGTTGACATTCCTGAAAAGCTTACTGTTGGTGAAGATAGCAGGATTGAGTTGCAATCCATAGCGAATAATGTGGCTGCATCCAAGTCAACAATAGTTTCTAGCCTTGGACAGGCTATGAAATTTGGTGCGTTTGTGTGGGATTATGATCAAACTGCAGATGTAGAGGCTACTATTGCTGCACATACTGCAGAAATTGACAAAGATTATAATTTCATGAGGCAAAATGAAGATGTGGATAATACCATCATCATTACAAAGCATTTTAAGGATCAGAAAGGAAATCCTGTAAAAAATCAGCCTGTGACGATTATGCTGTATAGAGTTGCAGATGGTATTGAGAGGTTTGTCGCAGAAAAAACTGAGACGACCAACGAAGAGGGCAATGCGACATTTACATTTAATAATGCAACCATAGGAGGGCATACTTTCTTATTCGGCGGAACGTATACATTCCGTGAAGTAATAAACGGTTCTGAATTGAAGGAAACAGGAGATAAATTCAGTATTACATATGAAAATGAAACCCAGCAGGGCGCAGTAGCTTATGGAAATAAAACTATAATAATTGAGGATAATGGTTTCAATAATTATTCATATTTCGATAATGTGGAAGATGATACAACTCTGGGTAAGGCTAGAGAGGGAAGCTTTGTGGTTTTAGGCTCACCGGCATGGGAAAATTATGAGTCGAAACTTACAGGTGGTAAGTATGGTAACGCTTATGTAGTTCAAGCAGGCCATGAAGGATTTCCACAAATAGATTTTAGCGCGTACTTTGGGGAAGGAGGAAGTGGTTTAACCGGATCGTTGGCAACTGCTTCTGCCAATATTGCTTGTATGCATTCTAGCGATGATACAGTGGTATATTATGTAAAAGCAAAAGATTTATATAAAGATATGAATTTTTCCTCCCAAGGGAAAAAATTCATTGTTGTAAATGTTGATACATCAGGCTGTGAAGGCGAGATTGCAATAGAGCATTATAGTATTGATGGGACGCCTGTATCTTCCGATTTTGGTTCAGACAGAAGTGACACGAATGTATTGTGGAATCTGTATAATTATAACAATTCGTCTCTATTTACGGGAAGCTTTACAAATCATGATCAGGTAACAGGTACATTGCTTGCACCGGCAGCCAATGCGTCAGTTGGTTCCGGCAATCTTGGAGGCAGGGTAATTGCACATGCATTTACTGGCAATCAAAGTGAGATTCATGAGACGGTGCCAGATATTAAGTCGTCTACGGAAAGCGGCTCTGTAACGAACATACTTGGAGAGCTGCATTTTGGCAGCTTGACGGTGAAGAAGAGCATCGAAGGCGCGCTGAAGGCTGCGAATTTGACGGAAGAGCAGAAGCAGGCGATTAAGTTTAAATTAACGAAGCCGGACGGAACAACTGAGGAATTCACGTATGCGGACATGCCGGGTGGATCAAAGACATTCGATAATCTGCCGCTGGGCGAGTATACGGTGACAGAGACCAACGGTAATGTGGATGGCTATAGCGTATGGACGACTTACAGTGTGACAGGCGGTAAGACGACTGTGCAGAAGGATACAACCGTAGAAGTCACGGTGACGAACAAATATAGCGAGGATAAGGGCAACCTGACTGTAACGAAGAGTATCGAAGGCGCTCTGGCAGAGAAAAACTTGACGGATGCGCAGAAGAGGGCAATTACGTTTGAACTGAAAAAGCCGGATGGGACAGTTGCGACATTCACGTATGCAGATATGCCGAATGGGTCGAAGACGTTCAATGACCTGCCGTTAGGTGAGTACACGGTGACAGAGACCAACGGCAATTTGGACGGCTATACAGTGGAGACGACCTATGATGTGACAGCGGGCAAGACGACTGTAAAGAAGGATGAGACGGCAATAGTTGTGGTCACGAACAAATACACGCAGAAGAAGGGCAGTCTGATAGTGAAGAAGAACATCGAAGGCGCGCTGGAGGCTGCGGATTTGACGGAAGAGCAGAAGCAGGCGATTAAGTTTAAGTTAACGAAGCCGGACGGAACGACTGAAGAATTCACGTATGCGGAGATGTCAAGCGGGTCGAAGACGTTCAATGATCTTCCATTGGGTGAGTATACGGTGACAGAGACGAACGGTAACGTGGACGGTTACACAGTAGAGACAACTTATGATGTGGCGGATGGCAAGACCGCGCTTACGGATAAGAAGATGTCTGCGGAGGTAACAGTCACGAACACCTACACGCAGAAGAAGGGTAACCTGACTGTGAAGAAGAGCTTCGCGGGTGATTTGGCGGCAGCAGACCTGACTGAGGAGCAGAAGAAGGCGATCACGTTCGAGGTATATGGACCTGTGCCGGCGGAAGGTGATGCCCCGAAGGCGGCGAACTTCAGCTACTTCGATATGGAAGGCGGCAGCAAGACGATCACAGATCTTGTGCCGGGCGAGTATGTGGTCAAGGAGACCAACGGCAATGTGGACGGCTACACAGTTGTGACGACTTACAGTGTGACGGATGGCAAGGCCGAGGTCAAGGCGGAGACGACGCCTGCGGCCGTGACGGTCACGAACACCTACACACAGAAGACGGGTTCGCTGAAGATTAAGAAGAACGTGACAGTAAACGGTACGGCGACGACCGGCACGGATGTGGACGGTACCTATAAGTTCGAGGTGAAGGACGCGAGTGGCAAGAAGGTGGCCGATGCTGAGATCACGATAAAGAACGGCGCAAGCAGTGAGACGACGGTGAGCGGTCTTGTACCGGGCGCTTACACGGTGAGCGAGCTGACGGACGGCCTGGCAAAGGGCGTCAGCCTTGTGGGAGCCAACGACGTCACGGTTACGGTGAGCGCGGACGAGACGGCAGAGGTTCCGACGGCAGAGTTCACGAACAACCTGATAGTCGTCAAGGTCAGCAAGACAGATGTGGCGACGGGCGCGGAGCTCGAGGGCGCGCACATCCAGATCCTTGACAAGGACGGCAAGGTGGTCGAGGAGTGGGATTCCACGAAGGAAGCGCATGAGGTGAAGGGTCTGAAGACGGGCGAGACCTACACGTTGAAGGAGACCGTGGCTCCGGACGGCTACACGCTGGCGGCGGAGACGACATTCACGCTGAACGCGGACGGAACGGTTGACAGCGGTAAAACAACGACGAAGTCGAGGAATGGCGTGCTTCTGGTTGAGGACAGCTTCAACAAGATCAGCATCGAGAAGGTGGATGAGAGCGGGAAGGCGCTGAAGGGCGCGAAGCTCGTGATCAAGGATAAGGATGGCAAGGCAGTCGGTGAGCCGTGGACGACAGATGGGACGGCGCATGAGATCACCGGGCTGGTGAAGGGCAGCTATACACTGAGCGAGATCGAGGCGCCGGAGGGTTATCAGGTATCGGAAGACATCCCGTTCGCGATCACCGGGCAGGAGACTGCCGGACAGGTGATCACGGTGACGATGACGGATAAGACGATTCCGAAGACGGATAAGCGTTCGCTCACGGTGACGAAGCACCTGCGTTTGGACGGCATCACGAGCGACGTCGGAATCAAAGACGCGGTCTACTACGTAGCGCTGTTCTCTGACGAGGCGAAGACACAGCGTGTCAGCGATGTGAAGCAGATCGTGTTCAAAAACCAGACGTCGAGCACGGTGACCTTTGAGAACCTTGCCAAGGGAACCTACTACGTCGGAGAGACGGATGAGAACGGAACGCTGCTCATCTCCAAGATGGTGAACGATAAGGTGATCTTCTATCCGGAGTATGACGGGACGGCGCACGTTGAGTTTGAGGGCGCGAAGTCGGAGACGGCGTCGGCCGAGTTCACGAACGTATACATGGAGCTGACGGACGGCCTCTACATTTCCGGCCAGATCACGGTGACGAAGAAAGTGCTCCTGAACGGCGAGGAGAGCGCGTCGGACGACACGTATTACGCGGGCGTGTTTGACAGCGAGGATATGAGCGACCCGCTGGTGGTGGTACCGCTTGCGCTGGAAGGGAATTCTTCCACGAGCTACACGGTGACGGATCTGCCGATCGGTGAGGAGCTTGACGACACGAGGAGCTACTACGTGACGGAGACGGATGAGAACGGCACGCCGCTCGACCCGGATGCGGTGACAGAGTTCAAGATCTCCGTGGACAAGAGCGAGATCGTGCTGAGCGCGGACAATTCGAAGCAGGAAGTTGTGATCACGAACAGCTTCACGGAAGAAGAGACAGAAACAGAAACCGAGACAGAAGTTCCGAAGAAGGCTGCGCCGAAGACAGGCGATGATACGGACTTCATGAGATACCTGCTGCTGATGGCATTGTCCGCTGGCATCTGCGCGGTGACCTTTGAGGAGAAGCGCAGAAGGGCGAGACGCGTGAGAAAGTAAAGGCGCGCGAAAAGACCCGCGGAGCGAGGCCGGAAGAGAAGGCTGACGAATGAACAATAAAAGAGCTGCCGCCGGATCATTTCCGATCAGAATCGGGAACGGATCCGCGGCAGTTCTTTTCGTTGCCGTGACGTCGGATCTGCCGGCCGACATATCATAAAATTCGGACTTTGGTGTTGCTGCGGCCGGTGCAAAATTTGGAGTTGCGTTTTGTTTTGTCTTGACATTATAATTAAAACAGTATAAAATTGAAGTGTTGTTTGCGGACAATGAAAATTGAATAAGGAGGTGCTCCTGTGACTGGAACAGTGATGCTCGTTATTGCTGTTGTAATCACACTGGTCATTGCAGTTCCGATCTCAGCGCTTGTTGCGATCAACTACAGAAAGAGAGTGGTTGAGGCCAAGCTCGGCAGTGCCGAGGAGAAAGCCAGACAGATCATCGACGATGCGCTGAAGGTTGCAGAGACAAAGAAGCGAGAGGCACTTCTGGAAGCGAAGGAAGAATCTTTGAAGACGAAAAATGAGTTGGAAAAAGAGACGAGAGAGCGCAGAACAGAATTGCAGCGCTACGAGAAGCGTGTATTGTCAAAGGAAGAAAG
>CANQIW010000035.1 GCA_947624055.1 uncultured Lachnospiraceae bacterium | reverse complement strand
GAAGCCAGCTCGTCATGCTCTTTCAACTGATACTTGGTATAGTTTTCCAATTGCTCACCCACCTTCCATGAGGAATATGTAAATATACAAATTAAATTTACAGATCCCATGCTGTTTTCTGCCATGCTTTCGAACCTCTGCACGTATAGGAAAAGATGACAGGCAAGAGCAGGAACTGCAATTAATGTATGTCTCAGTATAACATACTGTGTTTGCATTATCCAGTCTAAATGTATGGGGAATGCATTTTTTTGCGGAAGCAGAAATGACAATTCCTTGCTTTTTCTGATTCTTATGATAAAATAAAGCCAGCATGGAAAGGGCAGGAATATTCTATGAAGGAAAAGCTACCGGTCGGTATTGAATTCTTTGCAGACATTCGCAGGCGGGGTTTCTATTATGCTGACAAGACCAGCTTCATAAAAGAGCTTCTGGAAAACCAGGGAAAAGTAAACCTTTTTACCCGGCCGAGACGGTTCGGGAAAACCTTGAATATGAGTATGCTGAAGGAGTTCTTTGAGGTTGGAGCGGCTCCGGAGCTTTTTGACGGCCTGGCGATCAGCAAAGAGAAAGCGCTGTGTGAAGCGCATCAGGGAAAATATCCGGTTATTTTCCTGACCCTGAAAGGTGTAGAAGGAGAGGATTTTGAAGAGGCTTGTGCCTTGCTGGCCGCTGTTGTCGCAAAGGAGTGCATCCGCTTGTCCTATCTGACTGCCAGTGAGAAGACGGAGCCGGCGGATACCGGGGTATTCAGACGTCTGATCGCCCGGGAGGGCAGCAGGGTCGAACTGCATATGGCTTTGGGCACCCTGATGCGTATGCTGCATATGCATTATGGGAGACAGGTTATTCTGTTGATTGACGAATATGACGTTCCGCTGGACAGGGCGAATGAGCGCGGCTATTATGACAAGATGGTTTCTTTCCTGCGCGTTTTTTTTGGAGAAGCCTTTAAGACGAATCCGGATCTCTACTTTGCCGTGGTGACGGGCTGTCTGAGGATTTCGAAGGAAAGCATTTTTACTGGCGTCAATAATTTGAAGGTGGACGCGGTCTCTGACGCGAGATACAGTGAATATTTTGGCTTTACGGACAGCGATGTGAGGAAGCTCCTGCGCGATTATGGGCTGGATGAGGCCTACGATTCCATGAAAGACTGGTATGATGGGTATCATTTTGGGAATACGGATGTCTATTGTCCTTGGGATGTGCTGAATCACTGCGACAGGCTTTTGGCCAGTCCGCTGGCTGAGCCGGAAGCTTATTGGGACAACAGCAGCTCCAATTATCTTGTGAAACGCTTTATTGAGGCGGCGGACGCTACGGAACGTGAGGATATTGAGCGCCTGATCCGTGGGGAGGCGCTGGAAAAGAAGCTGGTCATGAATCTGACCTATGATGAGGTGGGCAGGAAGGAACTGTTGTGGAGCGCTTTGTATCAGACAGGCTATCTCACGACAGACGGCGGGAATTATCCGAAGCAGAGGAATTATGCAAGGTTTGTCATACCCAATCGTGAAATCAGGGAATTGTATATTGAAAAAGTAAGGGAATGGTTTTCAGACAGGGTCCGCGGCAGCGGGAGGGCGCTGAGCGGCCTGTATCATGCTTTGGAAATAGGCGAGGCCGAGGAAGCGGAGGTGCTTCTGGGAGAGCAGCTGCGGACGACGATCAGCTATTATGACAGCTATGAAGGATTCTATCATGGTTTTCTGCTTGGCCTCCTGAAGGGAAAGGCGGATTGGGCCGTACGATCTAACCGGGAGTCTGGGCAGGGCAGAAGCGACATTCAGATCAAATGCAAAGACGGCAGGACTGGAATCATCATCGAGGTCAAGCATACGAAAAAGAAAGAAGATCTGAAATCTCTGTGTGAGGAAGCCTTGTCTCAGATTATCGACAGATCCTATGCGGATTCCTTATTTGACGATGGATATGAACGGATCCGGATTTATGGCGTCGCTTTTTTCAAAAAGATTTGCTGCGTCAGAGGAAAAATGCTGGAAAAGTAAGGCAAGTACAAGCCGCCATATGGGCGCGGAGCGGTGGGGTGCGTACAACATGAACAGTATCAGATTTCATAGGATATTTATGATTGTGTGGATGCTCGGCATTCTTGTGTGCGCCGGGCGCTTGTCAGGAATCGCCGCAGAGCCGGAGACAGATTCCGGCGCTTCCACCGGGCAGGAAACGCAAACCAGCGATGCCGCGGAGGCGGAGATGGCCGGAAATACGGCGGGGATAGAAGAACTGATCGAGGACACGGCGGAGACAGAAGAAGAGCGGATCGAGGATACGGCGGAGACGGAAGCTCCTGACGGGACTTCGGGCGCATCCGGATTCACACGGGAGGAGATCGCTCGCAACCGGGAATTCGGTGTCCTGAAGGTCGGCTATGTCGGCGACCGCAACCCGGTTTCTTTCAAAAATGAAGACGGAGAATTCGACGGCATTTCGCGCAAGATTTTTGATCATCTGCAGGAGATCAGCGGACTGCAGTTCGAGTATGTGGAGCTGCCGGGCGGACCGGTGACGTACGACTATCTGCTGGGTGAGGGATTCGATTTCGTGACCAGCGTGGAGTACAATGAGGAGAACAAGAAGGCCCGCGGGATTTTGATCAGCCATCCGTACCTCACGAGCAAGAAGGTTGTGGTGGGGCGGCAGGATCTCGTGTTTGACGCGAACGCGCAGCTGAAGGTGGCGGTCTCGACCGGATCGCAGACGCTCAAGAAGGTCATGGCGTCCATGTACCCGAATTTCGAGCTGATCGATTATGATACGATGGAGGACTGCTTCGACGCCGTGGACGACGGCAGCGTGGACATCCTGATCCAGAACCAGTTCGTCGCGGAGCGCTACCTCTACAAACCGAAGTATGAGAAGCTGATCGTCGTTCCGGTGATCGGCATGGACGATGCGCTCTGCTTTTCCGCCGTGACGCCCCTTGAGGAGACGGAGGGGGCGGAGTGGGAGCGCTGTGAGGAACTTCTGAATGAGATCGACCGCGCGATCTCCCTGCTCACCGAGGATGAGGTGACAAGTTACGTTATAGAGGGGACGATGGAAAACATCTACGATCTCACCTACGGGGATCTTTTCTACCGCTATCGCTACGCGCTGATCGCGCTGGCGGCGGCGTTCGTTCTCGTGCTCTTCATGATCGCGATGATCGCCCGCTATCGTCTGCGGACGGCGGACGCGCAGGCGGAGGCGAAGGCCAAGGGCAACTTCCTCTCGACGATGAGCCATGAGATCCGCACGCCGTTAAACGGCATGATCGGACTCAACTACTTGATGGAGCAGAATCTGGACGACCATCAGAAGATGAAAGATTATCTGCGCCAGTCGTCGTCTACGGCGAAATATCTGCAGTCCCTGATCAACGATATTCTGGACATGTCAAAGCTCGAGATGAACAAGATGGAGCTGGTGAGCAGCCCGTTTTCCCTGAAGGACGCCCTGACGGTGATCGAGACGATCGAGAGGAGCCGCATGATGGACAAGGAGATCGACTTCCGGATGGACATGGATGTCCCGCATCCGTTCATTGTGGGTGACGAGGTGCGGCTGGAGCAGATCATACTGAACATCATCGACAACGCGTACAAGTTCACGCCTGCGGGCGGCAGCGTCCGTGTGCAGATCCGCCAGACGCCGCCTGAGGACGGCCGGACGACCACGGAGATCAAGGTGTCCGACACAGGCTGCGGGATCAGCGAGGAATTCCAGCAGAAGATCTTCCACTCGTTTACACAGGAGCGCAGCACGGTCTCCAAGGGCAACCAGGGGACAGGGCTCGGCATGTCGATCAGCTATCTGCTCGCGGAACTGATGGACGGAAGTATGAGCGTCGAGAGCAAACTCGGACACGGGAGCTGCTTCACCTTCTCCTTCCCGGCTGAGATCGTGCAGGAAGATCCCCATACCGGCCATCAGGATACGGAGGCGCGTGCGGGAGAGGCTCCGGAGGATTGCCATATCCTCATCGCGGAGGACAACGAGCTGAACGGCCAGATCCTCACGGAGATCCTGAGAGAGGAGGGCTTCCGGACAAGCCTTGCCGTGAACGGGCAGGTGGCAGTCGACCTCTTCAAGGCGTCTGCCCAGGGCGAGTACAGCGCGATCCTTATGGATCTGAGGATGCCGGAGAAGGATGGCTACGAGGCGGCGAAAGAGATCCGCGCGCTGCCGCGCCCGGATGCGAAGACGGTTCGGATCTTCGCCTGCACTGCGGATTCCTTCCAGGAAGACAAGGAGAAAGCGATCGCGTGCGGGATGGACAATTTCGTCGCGAAGCCGGTGGACGTCAAGAAGCTGATCATGCTGCTGCGTTCATAGAAGGCGCGATGCGGGCAGGGGCTGGGTTCGGATTTTGCGTATTCAAAAAAATTCAAAAAATACGGCTCGTCTGCTTGCAAGAACAGATAAAGTATTATATACTCTTCGCGAGAGCAGAGGACTGCGCAGGGCGGGCGAAGCGCGGGGATTCCCGCGGACGAAGGACGTCCGGCACGGTCGGAAATACAGATAAAAATTAAGGATGGTAGAGCAAGATGGGATTGTTGGAGACATGGAGAGAGACAGCCTACTCGCAGGAGGCGGACAAGAAACAGCTGGAGCAGTTCTGGGCGGATTATTTCAAGCAGGAGAAAGGCGTCTATGAGCAGCTTCTGGAGAATCCGGACGAGGCGGTCTCCGGCACGGTGAAGGAGCTGGCGGAGAAGTATGGTCTTTCGGTGATGACGATGGTCGGTTTCCTGGACGGGATCAACGACAGCCTGAAACAGCCGAACCCGATCGAGGAGATGGAGGAGGACACGGTCGTCAGTCTCGATTTCGACAATGAGAGCCTGTACAGGAACATGGTCGACGCGAAAGCGGAGTGGCTCTACGGACTTCCTGCGTGGGAGAAGATCTTCGACGAGGAGAAGCGCAGGGCGCTGTACCTCGAGGCAAAGAAAATGCACACGGTCGTCAAAGGGCCGAAGGTGGGACGGAACGATCCCTGCCCGTGCGGAAGCGGCAAGAAATATAAGTATTGCTGCGGGCGGTAACAAAATGAGACATTGTCTGCAAACGGGATGCCTGGTACTGGGCATCCTTTGCTTTATCTACTATATCGGCATCACGGCGTACGCGGGGATCCGGACGAGCCTTTCCTGGCTCTGGATACTCGGCGGGCTGTTTTTCCTGCTGCTTTGGCGGCTGCAGATCCGCGCGGCTGCGCATCCGCAGGAAGCGGCGCTTCGATATGCGGTCAAAGGCATGTTCGCGTTTCTGATCGTCTGCGTGGTCGTGATCGTGCTGGTGGGAAGCCGCATTGTGGCGGGGATGTACGCGCAGCCGGAGGCCGGGCTCGACTATGTGATCGTGCTCGGGGCGCAGGTGCGCGGAGAGCGTCCGTCGCGCGCGCTGCGCAGGCGTCTGGATCGGGCGGCAGAGTACGCGCGGGCGAACCCGGAAACGCTGCTGATCCTCTCCGGCGGACAGGGTCCGGACGAGGGCATCAGCGAGGCGGAGTGCATGCGCCGCTGCCTGACGGAGCAGGGGATCGCAGAGGAGCGCCTGCTGCTCGAGGACAGGTCTACGAGCACGCGGGAGAATCTCAGCTTTTCGGCAAAGCTTTTGGACAAAGAGGCGGACAGTGTCGGCATCGTCACCAACAGCTTTCATATCTATCGCGCGATGATGCTGGCGCGCAGGCAGGGCTATGCGCACACGTCCGGAATTCCGGCCTCGGCGGATCCGGGCATGCAGCCGCACAATGTCCTGCGGGAGGTCTGCGGAGTTCTGGCTGAGGAGCTGCTGGATTTGTGTAATCATAGCCGGGGCTGAGCTGCAGTGGAACAGAAAAATGATTCTGCAAAAATTTGAATAAAAAACATTCGGAATCAGAGAAGGTAGAATATGTGATGATGTGAAAAGCCGATGGCATAGAAACGTCATCGGCTTTTTGACACTAGAGAATATTATAGGATTCCGTATTCCCGCAACAGCTGTTCCTGATAGGCCGGATCGGACGCGGAGCGAATCAGATCATCAAAGCGTTTGTCTTGTGACAGACGGGTGATAAGCTGGTTGATGCGTTGCCGCTCTTCGGAAATACCTTGAGAAATACCTTGAGAAATACCTTGAGAAATACCTTCATGAAATCCCTCGCTGCGTATGGTCGCTATGTCTCGCTCGTACATCTCTCGCCCTTCACACTGCAGGCGGATCTTTTCATCTTTGGTAAGGATATGCAGATGCTCGGATGCTTCTTGAATTGTTTTACTCTTTTCTGCCAGCATTTTGATCTCCTCCCATGTGGTGGCCCGGAGCAGGCGTGCCCAGAGATATCGTTCAGAGGAGCGCTCCTCTTCCGGAATAGTATCTATTTTACTTAAGTTTAACACACGCAGAGAAAAATCGCCAGTAAAAATATGAACATCCCCTATGTTTTCCGCGTTTTCTATATCCGTAAGTTCATATTTACTGTAAAATCTGTCCACATCAGGGAACGGGGATTCTTTCAGAATACCAATATGTACTGCAGACATAAGCTGGTTATAATCCTGACCTTGTCGGATGTTGCAGTAGAGACGGCAGAGATAGAAGAGAGCACGTTTCGGCCAGGCTTTATATGGGTACATCTGCATCTCCAGGTTGATCATGCGGTCGTTGTTCATGCAGACGCGGACGTCCATGATGCAGGTTTTGTTGTCGATGGCCTCGCCGAGGATAATGGGGTTGAGGATCTCGCAGGAACGTATTTCCTCGTAGGGAACGGGAAGCAGTGCCGCGAGCAGGCGCCGAAGTGTGTCGTTGCTGCTCTGCATGAGCGCGCGGAACATGTAATCGTTGGTGAGCGGGTAGTCGAGCGGGCCGCTCATGTTCTGTAGAAAATCTGTGTTTTGGGTCATGGAAATCTCCTTTCTGGTATGAAACAGTTTGGTATGTGTGTGCAGTCCGCATCATCTATCATTTGTTTTCGGAAAATGAAAACAATTGTAATCGCGCCATGATGGATGGCTATAAATGCTTTCAAATTTTCAGCATTGACAAGGGAAAAATGGCAGAACTGCCAGTGATTTCCAGATGGAGAGAATATAACACGAAACAGAATGTATGTCAACAATAAAAAGATGCAGAAAACCCTGGTGTAAGCGCATACACAAACTTTATCAACAATCTCAGGAACTGCAGGAAGGAACTGCGGGAAATGTTTGATTGCCTTGTGGGATACATGTATGAGAACCTGCCGGATTTTGGGGACATCCTGATGGTGGATGGGAAAGCGGTGCAGTGCGCCCAAAGTCCGGCCATAGGAGAGGCAATGGAAGGATTACAGGCTGGTATGCCAGAAATGTTCCATTGCTGTATGAACGAGAGCAGGGAAAAATGTTGTTTTGAGGTTCAAAAAGGGCACAGTGATATTAATTCGCAAAATAGAATATTGCAATTAAGAAGCCGAAATGATATGATGAAATATAACAGTATATCAGAGCAACAGCATAAATCGGGGGAAAGAGTATGAACGGAGCAGGGAAACGATCGAGAAGAGTTGTTCGGAGCATGTTTGCTTTTTTGCTGTTAATGTTGTCGTTTGCTTTATGCAATATTGCTGCATTTGCAGAAGAAGATGATTATTTTGAACTGCAATTGATACGTGCTTACTATGGAAGAAGACTTTCTACCGGAGCGATTTCGAATACCAGCAACTATTTCTGGTATGGCGACGATATGCTGATGGGCGATGCGAAAGAGTTTTCCTCGGAGCTGACGAAGGTTTCAGCAATGCTGGCCCTGTGCGCTTATAAAAGCAACGATATAATCAGAACATTAGAAAGCATGGAATTTACTGTTGATGAAGAGCTCACCCTCAGTTCTTACAACCGTTCCGTATCTGTTTATGACAATGACCATGTCGGCTTTTCTGTTGCATTCAAGAATATTACCTATGCAGGAGAAGCATACAGGATATATTGTGTTCCGGTGAGAGGAACGCCGGGCAACAGCGAATGGTTCAGTGACTTTAATCTCGGGGACGAGAGCAATCCGATGGGGCAGGGGAACCATGAGGGTTTCTATAAGGCGGCCAGTGAGCTTATCGAAAATCTGGAAAACAGGTTGGATTCTGACGGTTATGATTCTGCCCATACGGTAGTTTGGACGATGGGGCATAGCCGCGGGGCGGCCGTTGCCAATATTGTCGCCGGAAAGATGACGGACAGTTCTCTGGTAGATGCAGGCAGGGTTTTCGGCTATACGTTTGCCTGTCCGGCAGTAAGCAAAAATATTAACAACGCTTCGGGGCGTTATAATAACATTTATAATTTTAACAACAGCGGCGATTTTGTCCCGGAAATACCGTTAAAAAAGTGGGGATATAAAAGATATGGGATCACCAAAACGCTGGATATGAGCCATTTTGACAACTTCTCCCGCATGTATTTGGAAGTGATGAGAGAGGAATATGGCGCGCTGGAGAGCGTGGACGGTGTTATTCAGGTGCTGGAAGGAATAAGCGAGAAGGACTACAATTCTCCTGAGAATAAACTGCTATTTCTTATGGCAGGATATGCCCTGGGAGGACACTCAGATACTCATTTTTACGATCTGCTGATTTATGCCGGGTTTGATGTGGGCGAAGCGGCAATCAAGCAGGTGTTTAGCAAGGACTGGATCAGTCATGATTCTGCGTACGACAGGGTTTGCACATTATATGAAGATGCGGGTAAGCTGATTGATTCTATACAGACTGCAATCGGGCAAGTGTCCGATATGTCCGAGGAAAATTTTGATAAATGGCTCACTGCGCATCAGACATTGGGAAAAGAGATCAGCACCAGCCTGGATATAACTATCACGTGCGCGGCCGATCTCAGCAGGGCGTTGACTTCCGGTTATGCTTTGCAACAGGCGCTTGCGGAGTTCAGGGATTTGTTAGGGAATATTGTGGACTTTGCCGGAAAGATCGGTAATTCTTTTTCTCAGGGACACGATATGGCAACTTATGTATTATGGCTGAACTCCATGTATTATGGTTATCATGGATGGTATGGGAATAATGACATAAGCAGTATCGTGATTCCGGCGGATGTCAGCGGGATAGGCGAGCAATGCTTTGTTGGCTGCGATAATCTGCAGAGCATAACTTTTCCATCCCAGATGCTGTTTATAGGGTCTGAGGCGTTTAGGGGCTGCAGTGGACTGACTGGGGAGATAAAGCTTCCAGAATCGATGAAAGCGTTGGGAGCAGATGCATTCTCGGGCTGTACCGGATTGATCGGACGTCTGGTTGTCCCGGATGGCATTGCCATGCTTGAAGTGAGAACCTTTAAAGGCTGCAAAGGATTAGAGGAGTTGGTAATACCGGATTCTGTGGAAGTAATAGATGAGGAAGTGTTTAGTGGTTGCGTGGGACTTAGGAAAGTGCAGATGCCCGTCTCTGCCCGGTACAATGTGGAAGAGACAAGTGGTGGTTGGTCTAATTATCCAAGTGATTGGTCAAGCTTTGAGGATTGCGCTGATGTGGAAGAGATTATATATACCATAGGAAGCGGAGAACCATTTGAATATGAATTTAGTACGGATTATAAAAAAGGCATTGCTTACAGGTCACGGTATACCCTGAAAAGAGTACAATATCCGGAAGGACTTGAGAAAATAAGCAGTTATGCATTGACTGACTGTTCAGAGATTGTAGAGATTGTCCTCCCGGAATCCTTGAAGGAAGTGGGAGACAGCGCCTTTTCCGGCTGCAGCAGTTGGATAAACAGCGAATATGAATGGCTCAGGAACGTGGAAAGGATAGGAAGCTATGCGTTTCGGGACTGCAGTGGACTGACGGGCGATCTTGTGTTTTCCGAAAAATTAAAAGAAATTGGAATCTATTCATTTGAAGCGTGCTCCGGAATTCGGAGCGTGTGTATATCGGAGGGAATAGAGTGTTTAGCCAGCTATGCGTTTTCGAAATGTACCGGACTGGAAGAACTTGCCCTGCCGAATACGCTTAAGGAGATTCAAGCGGCGGCTTTTTCTGGCTGCGTGGGGCTTAAAAAAGTAACGATACCGATTTCGACAGTATATGAAAAGGAGAAGTGGGCTTCTTTCTCTGGCTGTACCAATATTGAAGAAATAAAGTATATTTTGGGAACAGGTATTTGGTATAGCGACGATGATTATTTACACAGTATAACAGGATATGGAAGATTGAAAAAAGTAAGTTATCCGGATGGGCTTGAAAGCATATGCAGTTATTCACTGTATGACTGCTCTTCGGTGGAAGAAATCGTTTTGCCGACATCTCTGAAGGAGATAGGGGCATACGCGTTTTATGGCTGTCGCAGCTGGTCTGCAGGCGATTGCGGGTGGCTCAGGAATGTGGAAAGGATAGGAAGCTATGCGTTTTGGAACTGCAGTGGCCTGACAGGAGAGCTTATTCTGCCAGGTATTCTGGAAACCGTTGAGGAAAGGGCCTTTTCAGGGTGCAAGGGTCTTTCCGGCGTGAGACTGCAGGAAGGTATCTGTCATATAGGGGACGGCGCGTTTTATGATTGCAGCGGCATGGAGAGCCTCGTACTGCCGGATACAACGGAGGATATTGGAAGAATAGCCTTTGCGAACTGTACCGGGCTTCATAATGTGACGATGCCGGTCTCGGCGGTGTATGAAGTAGATTCTGAATACAGTCCGACTTTTTATAGATGTGAAGGCATTGAAGAGATTTGCTATACGCTTGGAACAGGAGAGATGTTCGAATGTGGAGAAAAAAATTATTATAGAAGTATTCATTTTGAGTCGTATGCGAATCTGAAACGAGTGGTGTTTCCGGAGGGATTGAAAAGGATATCAAATAACGCGCTGCGTGATGCCGGGGCGGTAGAAGAGATCGTTTTGCCCTCAACGCTGGAAGAGGTAGGAAACTATGCCTTTTCAGACTGCAGGAGCTGGGAAGCAGAAGGATATAGTTGGCTGAAGAACATTGTGAAAATAGGCGACTATGCTTTTTACAACTGTGAGAAGTGGAAGGTTGACAGCTATGAGTGGCTGGAATGGGCAGAGGACATAGGGAAATATGCGTTTTTCGGCTGCGACGGCTTTACCGGCGAACTTGTTTTTCCGGGAGAGCATGCGGAGATTGCGGAGGGAATGTTTTCAAACTGCGAAGGACTTGCCAAAGTGCGCGCTGAAGAAGGTATTTTCCAGATTGGGAATAGAGCGTTTTATGGCTGCAGCGCGATAGAAAGTCTTGTGCTGCCGGATACGACAGAGAACATTGGAGAACTTGCCTTTGCGGCCTGTTCTGCTCTTCAAAGCGTAGCGATGCCGGTTTCTGCCACATACAGTTCAGCCTCTTTTGCAGGCTGTGACAGTGTTGAGAATCTTTGTTATACCATTGGCATGGGAGAGATGTTTGAGGGTAGCTATGGAATACCATACCAGAGCAGCAAAAGCCTGAAGCGTGTCGAATTTCCGGAGGGACTGGAAAAAATATGTGAGTGTGCGCTGTACAATGCTTATTCGGTGCAGGAAATCATCCTGCCGACGACATTGCGGGAGATTGCTTCTAAAGCGTTTTCAGGCTGCAAAAACTGGAAAAATGACGATTTTACCTGGCTGGAGAAAATTGAAAAAATAGGGGATGATGCATTCTCAGGCTGTGTTGGATTGACCGGAGAACTGACTCTGCCGGACAGTTTGGTGGAATTGGGGTCACGCGCATTTTACGAATGCTCCGGATTGTCAGGATATCTGTATATTCCGGGTAGTATATCTATGATGAATTCAGAAACATTTTATAGATGTTCCAGGTTGGAAGGCATACAGTTTGGTGAAGGAATTCAAAACATAGGATATCGTTCATTTTCCTTTTGTTATGATATTACAGAAATTGTCATTCCGGAATCTGTTACCGAAATGGAGGGAAGTGCTTTTCCAAAAAGAGCCACAATTTACGGGATACCGGGAAGCTATGCGGAGACTTACGCAGAGAAGAACAATAATCCCTTTGTTGCTCTTGCTCTATGGAAGGCTGAGGTTACGCTAAATCTGGATCAGACGGAACTGGATCTGGAGGTGGGAGATACGGTCAGTCTCCACGCGGATGTAACGCCGCCGGAGGCTGCTGAGTGGCTTAGCTGGGCCTCTGGAGATTCGGGAGTTGCGTCTGTGGACGGACATGGGACTGTGACAGCAAATGGCGTGGGCAGGACTGAGATATCTGTCCAATTAGGAAAAACCTCTGCAGCCTGTTCTGTTACTGTCTCGGATAAGGTTCCCGTCATGCCGGAACAGCTCATAGAGGGAAGCGAGTATTACGGAGTGACGTATGGGGATCCGGGTTTTGTGCTTGATGCCTGTCTCGCGGTCGGGAATGGCATGCTATCCTATGCTTCAAGTGATGAAGGCGTAGTTGTGGTGGATATGGACGGCAATGTGACGATCATCGGAGCGGGTACTGCGGATATTATTATTACCGCTTCCGCCACTGAGGATTATCGTGCGGCGCGGAAGACAGTTCGCGTCACAGTGGAGAAAGCGGAGCAGAATTTGCAGGTCAGCTACGAGAGAGACGCCATTGCGGTCGGAGAGACCATGACGATTACGGCATGGTCAGATACTTTGGATCTTTCCTATGCATCCGATAACGACAGGGTTGCTTTTGTGGACGAATCCGGCAATGTGACAGGACTGGCGGCAGGGTTTGCGAACATTACGGTATATACGGCCGGGGATGCAAACCGCAAGTCTGCTGAGCAGACATTTCCGCTTGTGATCTATGCGGAGGCGGAACAGAAGATCAATCTGATCAGCTGTTATTGTATACTTTCGCAGGACACTTATCTGTACGATGGTTCGCCAAAAGAGCCGGAGGTGACGATCTATAGCGAGAGCGGGATTGTGCTGACGCGTGGCGTCGATTATGAGATCGGCTATGTAAATAATATAAATCCGGGATGGGCGACTGTGCAGATAATCGCGCTTCCTGATGGGCAGTGCTCGGGCATGACGGAGCGTATCTTCATGATCCGTGAGGCGCTCAGGGAGGATGCCACCGAGGTAGAGGCGTATGCGTTCAACGGCTGTGATACGCTGTTTGATCTCAGGCTGCGGGATACCATCACGAAGATTGGCGATTATGCCTTTGCGGGCTGTGAGAATCTGTCTGAGATCTATTTTTACGGAAACGCGCCGGAATTTGGCGTGGGAGTTTTTGAAGGAGTGGAAGCTACGGCCTATTATCCGGCCGATAACAGTACATGGACGCTGGATAAACTGGCGGCGGACTATGGCGGGAATATCACGTGGCTTGCATGGGATCCGGCTACGGAACAATTGACAAAGCGCAGCCTGACTGTCTGCAGGGTACAGATTGCAGAACCGTCCTGCGTATATGACGGTATGCCGAAAACGCCGGATGTCATCGTGACGGACGGAGAACTGAAGCTGATACCGGGCACGGATTATACCGTGAGCTATGCGGATAATGTTAACGCGGGAGCGGCCAGTATCCAGCTGAACGGTGCGGGCGAGTACGGCGGAACGATCACGACAATGTTTGCCATTGCGAAAGCGAATCCCGTGCTGGCGTTTGCGGAGTCCGGTATTTCCAGAAACTTTTCTGACGCATATTTTCAGAACACGCTGCAAACAGCGGTCACAGACGGGGCAATTACTTATTCGTCCGGCAACGTGGCGGTTGCTGCCGTAGATCCGGCGAATGGCACAGGCACGATCCGGGGCGTCGGTACGGCCGTTATCACGGCTGCGGCGGCGGAAGGCCAGAATTATCTTGCAGGCAGCGCTTCCTATACTGTTACCGTGCAGGATGACAGGAGCGAGGATGTGATTCCGACGGCAGGGACAACTGTTGAAGGAGAGACGGAAAACGATCAAGCAGCTGTTCCGTCTGCCCCAGCTGTTACTGCGCCAAAAGGAGTCCGTCTGAAAAAACTGCGCAGCGGCGCGGGCGGCAAACTGACCGTCACATGGAAGAAAAACAAAGCGGTCAACGGGTATGAGATACAGTATTCTACGGATAAGAAATTTCTTTCAGGTATAAAGAAAAAGACGGTGAAAAAGAAAACGATCACTGTGCTGAAGCTTTCCGGGCTGAAGGCGGGAAAGACATATTATGTGAGGATCCGCACTTACAAAAAAATCAACGGAAAGAAGTATTATTCTGCGTGGAGTAAAGTAAAGTCTGCCAGGATAAAGAAGTAACAGACAGATGATCCCGGAATGATCTGCAAATTTGTTCGGCTATGGCAATAATGTATGGAGGATGAAAATATGAAGAATCGTAAAATCCGAATGATAGGACGGTGTGCTGCCTGTGTGGGTCTGAGTTTTGCCGTGTTCTTTGCTATGGCGGCTTCGGCCGAGGAGGCAGCAAAGACGACGACAGATGTACAAGTGGAAATTATTGAGGCAGAAGCAGAAACAGAGGCAGAGGCAGAAACAGAGACAGAAGCAGAGATCCTGCCGGTAGTTAACGCTGGGTCTGAGACAGAAATCGTGGAAGAGTACGCTGATGATGCGGAAATAGATCTGCTGCCGGATGGACTGATTGAAGCGGAGGAAGAAATTATAGAAGGTACGGAATCAGACCTTGTGATTGAAGTGATCGAGGATGTGCCCGCGGATGCTTTGCAGTTTGTTGATGAAACAGAGGCGGTACAGTCAGATCCGGTGGATCTGATTTCCGGCAATATTGAAGAGACGGCCATAAACTGGCAATTTGATGATGGGGTGCTGACGATATCCGGCAGCGGCGATATGACAGATTGGTCGGATTGTGAGCAGGTACCGTGGAATAGCCTGCGTGCCGGGATCAGGACGATTATAATTGAAGAAGGCGTTACCTCTGTTGGCTCGTTTGCGTTTCAGGACTGTGTGCAGGCGGTGGATATCCAGATCGCGGACAGTGTGAAGACGATCGGAAGATATGCGTTTTCCGGGTGTGGCGCGCTGGCCTCAGTCACTCTGGGATAGCCGGATGATAAATTATAATAAAGGTGAATAAATTTATTGACAAATTCTTGACGAGGTTCTGATAATTTGTTATAATACCGACGAATGAAAGGTAGAGAAGATACTGTACGTTAAGTGTCACACGATGGGAAGGTCTTTATGTGAACGAAGGGGATTTCTCCCCGCGTTACGGTATCGCTTCCGCTACTGCGTGAAATGGATCTTATGTCCCTTTGCGCAGTTTTTTTGTTGCAAATTTGACCTGCGCAGCAAAGGCGGCGACTGAAAAGGCTGAGATCCGGCGTCAATTCACATCAGGAAAGAAAATACGATGGACGGGATCTCGGACAGTGCAGGTCAGGCTGGGATTTCCGTACCGAAAACAAGAAAGGAGCATGATAATCATGGGCTACAAATCAGACATTGAGATCGCACAGGAGACGACGATGTCGCCGATCACCGA
>CANQIW010000034.1 GCA_947624055.1 uncultured Lachnospiraceae bacterium | reverse complement strand
AGAGAAAGGTGAAAGGAGGATTTGCCATGAAGGTAAGATCATCTGTGAAACCGATCTGTGAGAAGTGCAAGGTAATCAAGAGAAAGGGAAGCATCCGGATCATCTGTGAGAACCCGAAGCACAAGCAGAGACAAGGTTAACCATATCTGGGAGGATACCGAACAGATACGGAAAACGGCGGAGCGCCGCGCGATCAGCGGTGCGAAGAAGGAGACGGATGTCCGTTTCCGCAAATTCAATATAACGATGGAATAAATCAGCCTGTATTCAGGCGTTGACTTATAGAAAACGAATAGTTGCGATAGTCCGGATTTTATTTCGTTGCGATATTGATTTTAATACTGTTCCAGGATTCAGGCAGTCTGCAGTCTGTGCCGACCGCTGTGCACAGGAAGAGCTGCCGTTGTGTGATTAAACGGCAACAGGCATGCCGCGCGAGGGTGAAAGAGGCCCACAGCTTAATGGAACAGAAAGGCTGTCGTACGACAGCTGGACAGCTATGCCTGTCCCAGTTAAAACCAATCAGGTGACGGCCCGGCAGTTCAGGCGCCGGATCGTTATCCAAAAGAAAATGGAGGAGAAATTACATGGCTCGTATTGCTGGTGTAGACTTACCAAGAGAAAAACGTGTCGAGATCGGTCTGACCTATATCTACGGTATCGGTAGAACAAGCTCAAACAAGATCCTGGCCGCAGCGAAAGTGAATCCCGACACGCGCGTCAGGGATCTGACCGATGACGAGGTCGCGAGAATCCGCGACATCATCGATGAACAGTACATGGTGGAAGGCGATCTCCGCAGAGACACCGCCCTCAACATCAAGCGTCTTCAGGAGATCGGCTGTTACAGGGGCATCCGTCACAGGAGAAGCCTGCCGGTCCGCGGACAGAACACGAAGAACAATGCCAGGACGCGCAAGGGTCCGAAGAGAACCGTTGCAAACAAGAAAAAGTAATTTTTTCAGATACTCGTGAACAAAATTTGAGGAAAGTAGGTTAGTTTAGATTATGGCGAAAAAAGTTACAAAGAAAGTGACAAAAAAGCGCGTTAAGAAAAACGTTGAACGGGGACAGGCACATATCCAGGCATCCTTCAACAACACGATCGTTACCCTGACGGATACGCAGGGAAATGCTCTGTCCTGGGCAAGTGCCGGTGGTCTTGGATTCAGAGGTTCAAGGAAATCTACTCCGTACGCAGCGCAGATGGCTGCGGAGACTGCTACAAAGGCAGCATTGGTACATGGTCTGAAGACCGTTGATGTGTTCGTGAAAGGCCCGGGTTCGGGAAGAGAGGCGGCGATCCGCGCGCTCTCCGCAAACGGTCTTGAGGTTGTCAGTATCCGCGACGTGACGGCTGTGCCGCACAACGGTTGTCGTCCGCCAAAACGCAGAAGAGTCTAATCAGGGAGGTCATAGAGATGGCAGTAAACAGAGTTCCTGTTCTTAAGAGATGCAGATCGCTCGGACTTGATCCGACATATTTGGGAATTGACAAGAAGTCAACAAGAGAGCTGAAGCGCGCGAACCGCAAGGTCAGTGAGTACGGCCTGCAGCTGCGCGAGAAGCAGAAGGCGAAATTTATCTACGGCGTTCTGGAGAAGCCGTTCCGCAATTACTATAAGAAGGCCGACAGAATGCAGGGTCAGACCGGTACGAACCTCATGGTTCTTCTGGAGACCCGCCTTGACAACGTACTGTTCCGCATGGGTTTTGCGAGAACCAGAATGGAAGCGCGCCAGATCGTTGATCACAAGCATGTTCTTGTGAACGGCAAGTGCGTGAATATCCCGTCCTACATGGTGAAGCCGGGCGACACGGTTGAGATCAAAGAAAAGTGCAAGGGATCCCAGAGATACAAGGACATTCTTGAGGCGACGAACGGACGTCTCGTGCCCGAGTGGCTGGAAGCGGATCCGGAGGCTCTGAAGGGTTCTGTCAAGGAGCTCCCGAGCAGAGAAGCAATCGACGTTCCGGTCAACGAAGTGCTTATCGTCGAGTTGTATTCCAAGTAAACCCCGGGCCGGACACAGACCGGCATTGCGCACACTTTTTTCCAGTAAGGAGGGGCGAAACAGTGTTCGATTTCAACAAACCCAAAATAGAAATTGCGGAGATGTCTGAGGACAGGAAGTTTGGACGATTTGTGGTGGAGCCGCTTGAGCGCGGCTACGGAACGACCCTCGGAAATTCCCTGAGAAGGATCATGCTTTCTTCTCTGCCGGGCGCGGCCGTGAGCCAGGTCAAGATCGAGGGCGTGCTGCATGAGTTCAGCTCGATCCCGGGCGTGAAAGAAGACGTAACAGAGATCATCATGAACATCAAATCACTGGCGATCCGGAATACCAGTGAGACGAATGAAACGAAGACCGCATATATCGAATACGAAGGCGAAGGCGTGGTTACCGCGGCGGATATCCGGGTGGATCAGGATATCGAGATCATGAATCCGGATCAGGTGATCGCCACGTTGAACGGCGGCGCCGACAGCAAGCTCTACATGGAGCTCACGATCACGCGCGGGCGCGGCTATGTGAGCGCCGAGAAAGGCAAGACCGAGGATATGCCGATCGGCGTGATCGCGGTGGACGCGATCTATACGCCGGTGGAGCGCGTCAATCTCACGGTTGAGAATACGCGTGTCGGCCAGATCACCGACTACGACAAGCTGACGCTTGACGTGTTCACGAACGCGACGATGACGCCGGACGACGCGGTCAGTCTTGCGGCGAAGGTGTTAAGCGCGCATCTCGCGCTCTTTGTCGACCTGTCGGAGAACGCGAAGTCAGCGGAGGTTATGATCGAGAAAGAGGACAATGAGAAGGAGAAGGTTCTCGAGATGAATATCGATGAGCTCGAGCTCTCCGTCCGCTCGTTCAACTGCCTGAAGCGCGCCGGCATCAATACGGTGGAGGAGCTGTGCAACAGGACGCCCGAGGATATGATGAAGGTCCGCAATCTGGGCCGGAAATCCCTCGAGGAAGTGCTTGGCAAGCTGAAGGAGCTCGGATTGTCATTGAATCCGAGTGAAGAATAGAAAGCATAAAACCGGGCTTTCATCACAAAACTTGCACAGTCAGTAAGACCGATGAGCGTGTCTGTGCATTCCGAAATGGAGGAAAAGAAAAATGGCAGGTTATAGAAAACTCAGCAGAACGGCAGATCAGAGAAAGGCTCTGCTCAGAAACCAGGTGACAGCTCTGATCTACAGAGGCAGGATCGTCACCACAGAGGCCAAGGCGAAAGAAGTACGCAGGATTGCCGAGGGCCTAATCGCGAAGGCGGTCAAGGAAGCGGACAATTATGAGACCGTTACCGTTACCGCAAAGGTTGCGCGCAAGGACAAGGATGGCAAGCGCGTCAAGGAAGTGGTAAACGGCAAGAAGGTAACCGTTTACGATGAGGTTCAGAAGGAGATCAAGAAGGACAAACCGAGCAGGCTGCATGCGCGCCGTGAGATGCTCAAGGTGCTTTACCCGGTGAAGGAAGTTCCGGCTGAGGCAGCAGGCAGGAAGAAGAACACGAAAGAGGTCGATCTGGTAGCGAAGCTGTTCGACGAGCTTGCGCCGAAGTACGCGAGCCGCAACGGCGGATACACCAGGATTGTCAAGCTTGGTCAGCGCAAGGGCGACGGCGCGATGGAAGTAGTGCTTGAGCTCGTATAGGAACGTCAACGTTAATGTGAATGAGGAGACGACAATGGCACAAAATCCGATTATCACGATCACAATGGAAAACGGCGGTGTCATCCGGGCTGAGCTTTATCCTGAGATTGCGCCGAACTCCGTCAACAATTTCATCAGTCTCGTGAAGAAGGGCTTTTATGACGGACTGATCTTTCATCGTGTCATCAACGGCTTTATGATTCAGGGCGGCTGTCCGCAGGGTATAGGCACCGGCGGTCCCGGATATTCGATTCCGGGCGAATTCGCCCAGAACGGCTTCAGAAACGATCTCGCGCATACGGCGGGCGTGCTTTCCATGGCGCGTTCCATGCATCCGGATTCCGCGGGAAGCCAGTTCTTCATCATGCACAAAGCCGCTCCGCACCTCGACGGCGCCTATGCCGCGTTCGGCAAGGTGATCGAGGGGATGGATGTTGTGAACGCGATCGCGGAGACAGATACCGATTTTCAGGATCGTCCGCTCACGAAACAGCAGATCGCGTCCATAACGGTCGAGACATTCGGCGTAGACTATCCGGAGCCGCAGAAGGCGTGAACCGGCAGCAGGAAATGATCAGGGTCGGATCCCTGACAGCATAGAAGACGGCGGAGGCTCCGGTTTGTCTGGGTGATACCAGGCGAACCGGAGCCTCCGTATTTTGTTCTCTTCTGATCTTCAGTCTTTGGCCGGCGGATACTCGTTGCAGAGCAGACGGTACGGTGGTTCATCCTCCACGATCTTCGGGAAGCGTCCCATCTCCTCGTAGAAACGATTGTCCGTGTTGTCGTCGTTGCACATTGATACCTCACCGATCAGCACATCGCCCGTGCCCGGTTTGACATCAAAGTCGTGGTATTGATGCGGCCACAGTGTGATGCTCTCGCCCGGATTCAGCTCGACGCCGGTGCCTGCCGGGACGTAATAGGATCGTCCGTCCGAGTTCACAAGCACGTCCGTGTCCGCGAACCTGCCGTCCCCGTCGTCGTTGTAGACGTGGATGATGAGCGTACCGCCGCCGCGGTTGATGATATCTTCGCTCTTGGTCCAGTGGAAATGCATCGGGGAGTGCTGACCCTCTTTGAGCATCAGAAGCTTCTCCGCGTACACCTTCTTGTATTTCGGGTTGTGCTGGTTGCCGTTGCGGATCGTGATCAGGGCAAAACCGACCTTCTCCCAGTCCTCGAGACCGTAGTCTGTGATATCCCAGCCGAGCATGTTGTCCCGGATCTCGTCGTACTCGTGTCCCTTTGTCTCCCAGTCTTCCGGCGTCCATTTGCAGAACGGCGGAATCTCAAATCCGTGCTCGCTGATCAGGTTTTCCATGTATCTGATGCATGCGTTGATCTCAGAACGTTTCATTGCAATCGCCTTTTCCTTTCTGTTCCGGCCTTTGCCGTCGGCAGCTGAACCGGTGTCCGTTGTCCGCGGCAGGCCTTTTAATCCTTCATCATTCTCCGGGTTTTCAGCTCTCCTGCACCTCCAGGATATCCATCGGACATGCCTTTGCGCAGATTCCGCAGGCGATGCACTTCGAGGATGTCGGTGAGCTCTCCGCCTTTACCATCACGCCCATCGGACAGACTTCCGCGCATTTGCCGCAGCCCGTGCAGAGCTTCTTGTCGATCATGTAGACGCCCTTCGCGTTCTGCTTGATCGCGCCTGCCTCGCAGTTGCGCGCGCATTTGCCGCATTGGATACAGGTCTTCACGACCACGTCGTGTCCTGTCTTGGAGACGATCTGAATACAGGACTTTGCCGGATCAAACTCCTTGTAGAAAGCCTCAGAGCACGCGCGTACACAGCTCAGGCATGCCATGCAGGCGGTCTTATCCTTCACCACCAGTTTCTTCATATGTATTTCCTCCTTTATATGTATCGGTTTTATACAGTGACAGTATACCATTTATCTATGCGGGGAGTCAATTTATAATTGAAGCAAATATCTTTCTTCAAGGCTTGCAAAGACGTTGGACTTTGCTTATAATAGGACGGGTAAACAGCCGGCGGATCTTTTGCGCGGGAGGCAGTATGGGCGCTGCGCGGTATCTGGCCGGGACGGAGAGATAGAGCGATCATGAAGAAAACAGTGCGATGGATATTCTCGGTTATAATATTTATATTCTGCTTTCTGCTTCTTTTTGGCAGAGTGTCGCAGATATTTCGGCAGAAGGGCTCGCATCCGGCTGACATGGTGCATTCCCTCTACTCGCTGGAGGATAATTCGATCGACGTGCTCTGCCTCGGGAGCAGCCACGGCTATACATCGTTTCAGCCGAATATTTTGTGGAAGGAATACGGCATGACTTCTTATGTGCTGTGCAGTTCGCAGCAGCCTCTTGCCATGTCTTATTATCTGTTGAAGGAAGCTCTGAAATACCAGCATCCGAAGGTGGTTTTGCTGGAAACCTATTATATACGGGTAGACAACGGGAAAATGGAGGTTCCGCTTCGCCTGGCGCTTGACGGCCTGCCTCTGAATGAGACGAAATTTGAGGTGCTTGAGGATCTGGGAAGGGACATGTCCTGGAAGGAGAAGCTTTCCTATTACATACCGTTCCTGAAGTACCATGCCCGCTGGGACAGTCTTGAGAACCGGGATTTCAATACCAAACTGTATCTGAAGGGCTCGGCGATCACTTATAATGTCAATCCGATGGAGGATCCCGGGCTTCCGGATTTTAAGAAAGACATTCCGAAGACGCTCAGAAGATATCTGAAAAAGATCCGGAAGCTGTGCAAAGAAAACGACATACAGCTGATCTTTTACGCCACCCCTTACGGCATAGGGGATAATTACGAAAACTACGCCGAGAGACAGGCGGTGAATAACAGTCTGGAGAAATACTGCGCGCGTAACAATATCCCGTTCTTTTTCTATCAGAAGACAGGGGAGGCGGGAATCGATTTCGCGAAGGATTTCTCGGACAGCACGCATCTGAACGCAAGGGGAGCCGCCAAGATTACAAGACACCTCGCGCACTATTTCAGAGAGCATTTTGAGATGCCGGATCACAGGGGCGATGAGGCATACAGCTCCTGGGATGAAGATTACGAGAAGTACCAGAGAGATGTCGACGAGGCTTTGCTGGCGCAGGCGAACGGGTAAGTATCCCGAAAACAGGATGGAGAAAAGAGAACATGTTATTTAATTCGGTTGAATTCTTGCTGTTTTTTCCGGCGGCATGCCTTGGATATTTTGTGATACCGCACCGTTTCCGCTATCTTTTTCTGCTCGCGTGCAGTTATTTTTTCTATATGTGCTGGAATCCGGAGTACGCGCTTTTGCTGCTTACGTCGACGGCGATCACCTATGCGTCCGGGCTTCTGCTTGCGGCGGCGGATCGGATCGGGGATGAGAGACGGCGCGTCCGGCGGCGGAAGCTGTATGTGGCGTTGTCCTTTGCGTGTAATCTGCTGATCCTGTTCTTTTTCAAATATTACGGCTTTGCGGCGTCTACTGTCGTGAAGCTGTTCGGGAAGCTGGGGATCGCGCTGTCGGTCCCGGCGTTTGATGTGATCCTTCCCGTCGGCATTTCATTTTATACGTTCCAGGCGCTCAGCTATACGATGGATGTGTATCGGGGAGAAGTGCGCGCGGAGAAGAACTTTTTCAAATACGCGCTGTTTGTGTCATTTTTTCCGCAGCTTGTGGCCGGGCCGATCGAGCGTTCCAAGAATCTGCTGCACCAGATCAACGAGAGGCACAGATTTGACGCTGACCGGGTGCGCAGCGGGCTGATGCTCATGCTCTACGGATATTTCCAGAAGGTAGTGCTGGCGGAGTATCTCGGGATCGTTGTGGACTCTGTCTACAACAGCTATCTGGAGAGAACCGGCTTTCAGCTTGTCGTGGCCACGGTCTGTTTCGCGCTGCAGATTTACTGTGATTTCGGCAGCTATTCCAATATCGCGATCGGCGCGGCCAGAGTGATGGGGTTCCGCCTGATGGAGAATTTCAACACGCCGTATTTCGCGGTCTCTGTGGCGGATTTCTGGCGCCGCTGGCATATCTCGCTGTCTACCTGGTTCCGGGATTACCTGTATATTCCGCTCGGCGGAAACCGCAGGGGGAAACTGCGCAAGTGGTTCAACCTGATGGCGGTTTTTCTGGTCAGCGGCCTGTGGCATGGCGCGAGCTGGCACTATGTCGTCTGGGGCGGAATCAATGGGGCGTATCAGGTGATCGGGGAGTGGCTGAAGCCGGTCAGGGAGAAGCTCATGGATCTGTTCCGCGTGGACAGAAGCGTGTTCAGCCACAAGCTGGGACGTATTCTGACAACCTTTGTGCTGGTGGATATAAGCTGGGTATTTTTTCGCGCCGAATCTTTCTGGAGCGCGCTTGATATTTTGAAGAGAATGGCCGGTATAGGCGTGGAATATTGGCTTACCTGGACAAATAATCTGGAAGCGATGGGGCTGACGTCCGCGACGCGGGATCTGCTTGTCGTATCACTTCTGATCCTGCTTGTGGTTGATCTGTGCAGGTACAACGGGATCCGGCTGGGCGCGTGGCTGGCGAAGCAGGGGCTGTGGTTCCGCTGGCTTGTCTATTTCACGGCCGTTTTCGGCGTACTGATCTTTGGCGTGTATGGCCCGAACTATGATGCGAGCGCGTTTATCTATTTCCAGTTTTAGGAAAATGTGAAGAGGTGTGGCATGGGGATCATAAAGGCGAGCAGGCTTGCGTTTGATTATCTGAAAACGGATGAAGAGGGAAAGGTGGAATCGAAGTCCCGCGCGATCGACGATGTGGATCTGGACGTGGAGGAAGGCGATTTTGTCGCGATCCTGGGACACAACGGCTCAGGAAAATCTACGCTGGCCAAACACATCAACGCGATCCTGCTTCCCAGCGAGGGAACGCTCTATGTGGACGGCAAGGATACGCGCGATGAGTCGAAGCTGTGGGAGATCCGGCAGACGGCCGGTATGGTTTTCCAGAATCCGGACAATCAGATCATCGGGACGATCGTGGATGAGGATGTGGGCTTCGGACCAGAGAACATGGGCGTTCCGCAGCAGGAGATCTGGCGGAGGGTGGAGGACAGCCTGAAGAAGGTCGGCATGTGGGAATACCGCTCACATTCGCCGAACAAGCTTTCCGGCGGACAGAAACAGCGTGTGGCGATCGCCGGAGTGGTGGCGATGCGGCCGAAATGTATCGTCCTCGACGAGCCGACCGCGATGCTGGATCCGAACGGCAGGAAGGAAGTGATCCGCACGGTGCGGGAGCTGAACCGGCAGGAGCATGTGACGGTGCTGCTGATCACCCATTACATGGAAGAAGTGATCGAGGCGGATAAGGTCATTGTCATGGATCAGGGGAAGGTTGTCATGCAGGGGACGCCGCGTGAGGTGTTTTCCCATGTGGAAGAGTTGAAGGGCTATCGGCTGGATGTTCCGCAGGCGACGCTGGTTGCGCATGAGCTTAAAAGGGCGGGACTGCCCCTGCCGGACGGGATTCTCTCAAACGAGGAGCTTGTGCGTGAACTCGAAAAGATTTAGAACGGAAGGAACAGGTTCATATGTCGATTCAACTGGAGCATCTGAACTATATATACAGCGCCGGCACGGCGTTTGAGCGGCAGGCGCTGAATGATATCAATCTGGAGTTTCCGGACGGGCAGTTTATCGGGATGATCGGGCACACCGGCTCGGGGAAGTCTACGCTGATCCAGCACCTCAACGGGCTTCTGAAGCCAACTTCCGGGCGTGTGCTCTACAACGGCGAGGACATCTTTGCCGATGGGTTTGACCTGCGGCGTCTGCGCAGCAAGGTCGGGCTTGTATTCCAGTATCCGGAGCATCAGCTATTCGAGACCGACGTGTTTACGGACGTTTGCTTCGGGCCGAAGAACCTCGGGCTTTCGAAGGAGGAAGTTGAGGCGCGGGCGCTTGCGGCTCTGCGGCAGGTGGGACTGAAAGAAAAGTACTATAAAATGTCCCCGTTTGAGCTCTCCGGCGGACAGAAGCGCCGCGCGGCGATCGCTGGGATCCTCGCGATGGAGCCGGAACTGCTTGTGTTGGACGAGCCGACCGCCGGACTGGATCCGAAGGGGCGCGACGATATTCTCGATCAGGTGGCGAGGCTGCACGAGGAGCGGAAGATCACGGTCGTGCTCGTCTCGCACAGCATGGAGGATATCGCGCGCTATGTGGAGCGCATCATTGTCATGAATCACGGGAGTGTTCTGTTTGACGACGCGCCGCGCGAGGTGTTCCGGCATTACCGGGAGCTCGAGCAGGTCGGGCTCGCGGCGCCGCAGGTGACATACCTGATGCACGAACTGCGCGAGAAGGGCTGGGATGTTCCGACCGACGTGACGACGGTGGAGGAGGCCGCGCAGGCGATCCGCAGGGCGCTCGAAGCTATGGATGCCGTCACACCTTGCCTGTGAGATTCTGAGAAAAAGGACAGATAGCGCCATGTTGAGAGAAATTACGATCGGACAATATTATCCGGCGGATTCCGTCATTCATAAGCTGGATCCGCGCGTTAAGCTGGCGGGGACACTGGTCTTTCTTGTGTCTCTGTTCGCGTTTGCCTCGGTGGAGGCGTATCTGCTGGCGACGCTTGCACTGGCGGCGGTGATCCGCGCCTCGAAAGTGCCGCTCAGGTTTATGCTGAAGGGTCTTAAGGCGATCTTCATTCTTCTTTTGTTTACTGTCGCGTTCAACCTTTTTCTCACGCGGGGGACGCCGATCCTTCATTTCTGGATTTTTACGGTGACGAAGGAGGGCGTGAAGACGGCGGTGTTTATGGCGATCCGTCTGGTCTATCTGATCATCGGTTCGTCTGTGATGACGCTGACGACCACGCCGAACAATCTGACGGACGGGCTTGAGAAGGCATTGTCTCCGCTGCGCCGCATCCGCGTGCCGGTGCATGAGATCGCGATGATCATGTCGATCGCGCTGCGCTTTATCCCGATCCTGCTTGAGGAGACGGACAAGATCATGAAGGCGCAGATCGCGCGCGGTGCGGACTTTGAGTCCGGCAACCTGATCCGGAGGGTACGGAACATGATCCCCCTTCTGGTGCCGCTCTTTGTGTCGGCGTTCCGCCGCGCGAACGATCTGGCGATGGCGATGGAGGCGAGAGGCTATCACGGTGGAGAGGGAAGGACGAAGATGCGTCCGCTCGTCTACGCGCGCAGGGATAAGCTTGCGTATTCGGCGATGTTGCTGTATCTTATCGCGATGTTTTTCGTGAACCGGATCGGATTTTTTGCGGGGCTGATTCAGTGGTGAATCATCTGTTTTTTTGCTGACCGGATGATTCGGCAGCACGGAGAGTGGTAATTCAGCGCGGCCGCGCGACAGCCTGTCAGACGGCAATCCGGTGCGCTGGCAGCAGGCGGCAAAGAAAAGGAAAGAGGAGAAAGGATGGGGGACAGAAAGCGCGTAAAACTGATTGTTGCGTATGATGGAACCAACTACAACGGCTGGCAGGTGCAGCCGAACGGCATCACGATCGAGAGCGAACTGAATCGCCATCTGAGCGAGCTGCTGGGCGAGGAGATCCGTGTGATCGGCGCGAGCCGCACGGATGCCGGCGTTCACGCGCGCGGCAATGTGGCGGTCTTCGACACGACGGCGCGCATGCCCGCGGACAAGATTTCCTACGCGATGAACACGCGGCTGCCTGCGGACATCCGAATTCAGGAGTCGTGCGAGGTGGCGCTGGATTTCCATCCGAGATTTTGTAAGACGGTCAAGACATATGAGTACAGGATCTGCAATCGGCGTTTTCCGGATCCGTGCAGCAGGCTGTATTCTCTTTTTTATTACTGGGATCTGGATGAAAAGCGGATGCAGCAGGCGGCCGATCACCTGGCAGGGACGCACGATTTCACGAGCTTCTGCACGAACAAGCCGGAGATTACGGATCATGTGCGCACGATCTACAGTCTGGACGTGACGCGCGAGGGAGAACTGATCACGGTTCGCGTGCGCGGCAGCGGCTTCCTCTACAACATGGTGCGCATTATCGTCGGGACGCTGCTGCGTGTCGGCAGCGGAATGATGGAGCCGGACGAGATGCCGGGGATCCTTGCGGCGCGCGACCGTGGACGTGCCGGAGAGACCGCGCCGGCACACGGGCTGACGCTGTTGAACATAGAATATGAGAAATAGACCATATGTGATGAAACGAAATAAAATAATTGAAAGAATAAACGAAATGTGATATATTAGAGTTGCTGTTAAACCTCCAGCAGAAGGGAGGTGAGATTCGTGGGAGATGTTCTCAGTACCTTTCTTGTCTCCGTCGCAGCAAGTATACTCGGCTATTATATTTGCAAATGGCTGGGCGGAGATAAGTAAACAGCAACAGCCTGAACGGATCAGCTCACCGTGACGAGCGAGAAAACCTCCAGAGCGGCCACTCTGGAGGTTTTCGTCTGATCCATGGGATCTCAGCACATTTCTTGGCTAAAATGATAATAAGACTTTTCAATGGAAAAGTCAATATATAGATTACCCAAATAACTGAAAAATTAATCTGCAGCGCGCTGCTCCCGATCCTCTATGTATTTCTGCAGCTTCGCGAACGCCCCTTTGTATATTACAGACAGGAGCTTGTCCGCCCGGCGAAGCGCGAGCTGCATCTGCTCATCGGAGAGCAGGCCGTCCCGGGCCGCGTCCGCGAGCTCGTCCAGATCGACGACGCGCACGAAGCCGTCCGGATAGACGATCACATCGACCAGCAGATCTGTAAACGTCCAGGCATTCTCCGCCTCGTCATAAGCGCTGTCGATGATGTCGCAATACCAGCTGATCAGATTACCGTCGTGGTCGTAGAACTTGCTGACCTTGTATCCGCGCTCTGTAAAATAGCAGGAGTAGCCGTGGTGCAGCGTTTTCTTGGGTCGGATTGTATTCCAGCGCGTGACGATCACCTCATGGTCCTGATATAGGATCTCATCGTCCTCTAAAAGAATGCATTCCGCCGGAATAATGCGCTTCCGGTACAGCTTTATTTTACTCATAAAGGCGTTCCTTTCTGAAAGTAAAGGCATTCCTCTCTGGAAGTTTCATGATACAAATTTTACCATAGACTGTCTGAAACCACAAGCAAAAACTCGAAGGACACAGATCTTGATCCAAGCTTCTCAAAGAGGATTTTCAGGATTGTATTTTTGCTCTATAATTGATAAAATAAATCAAAAAAGAAATCCAAAAGTAAAAACAATGAGGAAACATGTGAAGTTTTACAGGGGGAAACGATGATGAAGCAGCAGATGTTGGAGCATTTTGCGAAGGTATTCGGAAATTCGGAAGGGGCGGAGGTTTTCTTCGCGCCCGGGCGTGTGAACCTGATCGGAGAACATACGGATTACAACGGCGGGCACGTCTTTCCGTGCGCGCTGACGATCGGAACCTATGGGGCGGTGAGGAAACGGAACGACCGGAAGCTGCGGTTTTATTCCGTAAACTTCGGGCAGCTCGGCGTGATCGAATCAAGTCTGGACGAGCTGGAGCCGGGCAGGACGACCGGCTGGACCAATTATCCGAAGGGCGTCATGTGGACCTTTGCGGGACGCGGTATGGAGATGGACTGCGGACTGGATCTCGTGATCTTCGGGAACATCCCGAACGGCTCGGGCCTGTCGTCGTCCGCGTCGGTGGAAGTGCTCACGGGGGCGATCCTGCGCGCGCTGTACGGCTTTGACGTGAGCAATCAGGATCTTGCCCTGATCGGGCAGTATGCGGAGAACCATTACAACGGCGTGAACTGCGGGATCATGGATCAGTTTGCGGTCGCGATGGGGAAGAAGGGCAACGCGATCTTTCTCGACACGAACACGCTGCAGTTTACCTACGCGCCGATCACGCTGGCAGGCGCCAAGATCGTGATCGCCTGCAGCAATAAGAAGCGCGGGCTGGCGGATTCCAAGTACAACGAGCGAAGGAGCGAGTGCGAGGAGGCGCTCGCCGAGCTGCAGAAAGTGTGCAATATCAGGACGCTCGGCGATCTGACGGAGGAGCAGTTCGAGCAGTACAAGGACGCGATCAAGAGCCCGGTGCGGCTTAAGCGGGCGCGCCACGCGGTGTATGAGAACCAGAGGACGCTTCGCGCCGTGGAGGCGTTGAAGAACAATGAGATCGAGCTTTTCGGAAAGCTTATGAACGATTCCCATGTTTCGCTGCGTGACGATTATGAGGTGACGGGGATCGAGCTCGATACATTGGCAGAAGAGGCGTGGAAGATCGATGGGGTGATCGGCTCCCGCATGACAGGCGCGGGTTTCGGCGGCTGCACGGTCAGCATCGTGAAGGACGAGGCGATTGACGCTTTCATCGCGCAGGTCGGAAAGGTGTACAAGGACAAGATCGGATACGCGGCAGATTTCTATGCGGTGGAGATCGGGGACGGCCCGCAGAAACTCTGAAAATGATTCATGCAGGGTCGTGCGGATGCGACGGCTTTTGCGCCGGACGCTGACGGAAAGGAAGACCGGATTATTCAGATATATTGTACGCGGATGTATGGAGCGCCGGGCAGAACTTGACAGCTGGATGTGGAAACAGGAGGAATTCATGATACAGGAATATATTGCAAAGCTGGTCTGCTATGGACTGGATACAGGACTGATTGAGAAGGCGGACGCTGTTTACACGGCGAACAGCCTGCTGGCGCTTCTGAAGATCGACGCGCTGGACGAGGCGGCGGAGAAGCTGATCCTTGCGTGGCGGCTGCGTTCGGAGGATCTGAACGGGCAGCCCGAGGCGGGCGACGTGTCAGGAAAGTCTGATGCGGAGGGTCTGACAGGCCCACCTGACACAGAAAAGTGGGCGGGACAATCTGACGCTGGAAATCCGGCCGGACAATCGGAAATGGGAAATTCCGGGGCCCAGCTGGAGGAGATCCTCGGCGCGATCTGCGATTATGCCTTTGCGCACGGTCTCATAGAGGAGAACACAGTGGGTTACCGCGACCTGTTCGACACGAAGGTGATGGGACTGCTCGTGGATCGTCCGTCAAATGTGACCCGCAGGTTCTGGAAGCTCTATCAGGAGTCGCCGAAAAAGTCGACGGACGTTTATTACAAATTCAGCCAGGACACGGACTACATCCGCAGATACCGCATCGCGCGGGATCTCAAGTGGATCGCGCCGACCGAGTACGGGGATCTGGACATCACGATCAATCTCTCGAAGCCGGAGAAGGATCCGAAGGCGATCGCGGCGGCGCGAAATGCGAAACAGAGCGCTTACCCGAAGTGCCAGCTCTGTATGGAGAACGAGGGCTATGCGGGACGGCTGGATCATCCGGCGCGGGAGAACCACCGCATCATCCCGGTGACGATCAACGGGAGCCCGTGGTTTTTTCAGTATTCCCCTTATGTCTATTACAATGAACACTGCATCGTGTTCAATTCGCGGCACGTTCCGATGAAGATCGAGCGCGCGACCTTTGCGAAACTGTTGGACTTCGTGGCGCAGTTTCCGCATTATTTTGTCGGATCGAACGCGGATCTGCCGATCGTGGGCGGGTCGATCCTGAGCCACGACCATTTTCAGGGCGGCTGTTATGAGTTCGCGATGGCGAAAGCGCCGGTGGAGAAAAAGCTTATATTCAGGGGCTTTGAGGACGTTGAGGCCGGTATCGTGAAGTGGCCGATGTCCGTGATCCGTCTGGACAGCGCCGACAGGGAGCGGTTGATCGCGCTTGCCGACAGGATCCTTCTTGCGTGGCGCGGCTACACGGACGAGGCGGCGTTTATCTTCGCGGAGACGGACGGCGAGCCGCACAACACGGTCACGCCGATCGCGCGCATGCGCGGGGAGAAGTTTGAGCTTGACCTTGTCCTGCGCAACAATATCACGACAGACGAGCATCCGCTGGGCGTCTACCATCCGCACGCGGAGCTGCATCATATCAAGAAAGAGAACATCGGGC
>CANQIW010000033.1 GCA_947624055.1 uncultured Lachnospiraceae bacterium | reverse complement strand
AGCGAGTACCGGCGCATGTCGAACGGCCAGAAGATCATGGAGGCGCTCTCGGAGACCGCCGGTCTGACCGGGGCGGGAAACTATTCCGGTGCAGGGGACGAAGTCAGCCGGGCGATGCGCGCGTTTGGCACGGCCGTTCTCTACGATGAGTCGCTTGGAGATCTGGAGCAGACGCTTGCGGACATCGAGTCGATGCTCAACGATTTCAACCGCGGGTTGTCCGGGTATATGGACGATTTTGTTTTCGACGCGCAGAAGCTGAGGGAGACGGAGGAACGGCTGGATCTGATCAACCGTTTAAAGACAAAATATGGAAATTCGATTGAGAAGATTCTGGAAGCAGGGCGCGAGAAGGCGGAGAGGATCGAGATCCTGACAAATTATGACGCATATCTCGTGCGTTTGAGGGAAACCTACGAACAGAGCCGGGAAGCGCTCCAAAAGACCGCGGATGAGATCTCCCTGATCCGAAAAAAGTGCGCGCTGCAGCTTTCAAAAGAGATTCAGGAAGCGCTGATCGATCTGAATTTTCTTGACGTGCATTTTGAAATTTCATTCCGGGAACTGGAAGAGCCCGGAGAGAACGGCAGAGACGAGGTGTGCTTCCTGATCTCGATGAACCCGGGACTGCCGCTTAAGCCGCTCGCAGAGGTGGCGTCCGGCGGAGAGCTCTCGCGTATCATGCTTGCGCTCAAGGCGGTGATGGCGGAGCGGGATGAGATCGGGACGCTGATCTTTGACGAGATCGACAGCGGCATCAGCGGGCGCACGGCGCAGAAGGTTTCCGAGAAAATGGCGGTGATCGCCGGGAAGCATCAGGTTTTGTGCATCACGCATCTGGCGCAGATCGCGGCGATGGCGGATCATCATTTTATTATCGAAAAGAAGCCTGCGGACAGCAGAACCGTGACGAATATCGGTCTGCTAAACGAGGAGGAGAGCGTTGAAGAGCTCGCGCGTATCCTCGGCGGCGCGAAGATTACGCCGGCTGTCAGGGAGAATGCGCGCGAAATGAAAGAACTGGCAAAAAACGCAAAAATATACTAGAGTCAAACGTTGAGAACTCCACATACTGAATGCAGAGCCTGGTGACACAGGGCTCTGCATTTTTATCGTGTAAGAAAATTCGCCGGATCTGTACGGTGTTGATAGTGCGCGCACAGATGCGCAGACTGCAAAGATACGGTTTTGATTATGTATAGAAGTGGGGTGCAAAGGATGAATGTCAGGCAGAAGTACAGGGGATTTGTGTGCATTTTACTGGGGCTCGGGATCGTCGGTCTGGGCGTGTGCGGTCTGGCTGCGGTGCGTGCGCAGATTCCTTCTCAGATGCAGGTGTCGGATGCCGGCGAGCTGCCGGAGCTTTTTCACAACGCGTTTGACCGTCTGATCACGAAGGAGATCAGCGCCGGGGAGAAGCTGTCCCCGGAGACGGAAAAGACAGGGACGACACTGATGGAGGTGGGAGAGACACTGAACGAAACCGCGGTCCCGGAGACATATAAGATCATGTACCGCCTGTTCGGGAAAATTCCCCTGAAGATGGTGACCGTGAGCGTTGTCCCGAGAAAGTATGTCTATGTGGGCGGCACGCCGATCGGGATCTATCTGAAAACGGCCGGGGTCATGGTCATCGAGACGGCAGAGATCCGGGGCGAGGACGGAAGTATGTGCTGTCCTGCGGAGAACATTGTAAAGTCCGGCGATTACATCCGGTCTGTCAACGGCGTGGAGACCGACACGAAAGAACGGCTTGTGGAATGTATCAGCGCCTGCGGCGGCGAGGATGTGGTGCTGGCGGTAGACCGCGCCGGCGAGCAGATCAGCCTCAAGCTTCATCCGGTGAAGGATGAAAGCGGCGCATACAAGGCAGGAATCTGGGTGCGCAATGATACGCAGGGGATCGGGACGCTGACCTACGTAGACGAAAAAGGAAATTTCGGAGCGCTCGGACATGGGATCAGCGATATTGATACCGGTGAGCTTCTGGACATCAGCGGCGGGACTCTCTACAACGCGGATGTGATTTCGATCATCAAGGGTTCGCAGGGCGTGCCCGGAGAACTCGCGGGCGTGATCCACTACAGCGAGGGTTACAAGATCGGCGAGATTGAGGAAAACCGCAAGGACGGAATCTACGGCAGGACGATCGGTTTTCCGGCGATGTCCGAAAAGATGCAGCTGTTTGAGACAGCCTACAAGCAGGAGGTCGTGCAGGGACCGGCGACGATCCTCTGCTCCGTGGACGGGGAACGAGGAGAGTATGAGGTCGAGATCCGGGAGATTCGCCTGAACGGCAGCGACGTCAACAAGGGTATGGTGATCGAGGTTACGGATCCGGAGCTTCTCGCGCTCACCGGGGGTATTGTGCAGGGAATGTCGGGTTCGCCGATCCTGCAAAATGGCCGGATCGTGGGCGCCGTGACGCACGTGTTCGTGCAGGACGCGAAGAAGGGCTATGGGATCTTTGTGGAGAGCATGCTGGGGCACTGAGGAAAGAAAGCAGGTAATTGCGGGATTTTCAGCGGGATTACCTGCTTTTTGCTTATATGCGGAACACGCCTGCTATCGGAATATCCCGCGAACGGTCACTTTGTGTATGTGTCGTGAAGCGTGCGGTTTGTGAAAAAAGTGTTGACACGTTTCTTTACAATGGTAAAATTAAGATATTATCGGATCAGCCCGAAAACTACAGACGGGCAATGGATTGCCTGAGGATAAAACAAACGGAGGATTTTATGTTGAGGCGCGGAGAGAAGATCCTGGCTTTGATTCTGGCCCTGGTGCTTGTGATGCAGTCAGGAGCGACGATCAGGACACTGGCGGTTAAGCCGGACGAAGACAGTTCGGCATCGGAGACGGAAGCGGCGGACCGGATCCGGATTGTTGACGGAATATTCTGCTGCTATGACGCGTCCGGCGAACTGGACGAGGAGAGGACAGACAAGCTGCGCAAGGCGGCTCAGACGGAGTCGGATATCACCCCGCTTCGGAAGCTGATCGGAGAACCGGACAGCACGGAGTACTTCGGACAGGGCTGCTGGTTCGGAGCGAGCGGTAAGGAGAGCGGTGAGGACGGCACTTGGTATTATGACGGCTTTGTAGTCTACGTCTACAAAACGGATGATCTTACATATTACATGGGCGCGCAGACTCTGGAGACACAGAAATCGGATTTTCAGAGTATGCTCGCGGCGGTTGTTCAGGAGGAGACAGGCACAGACGACGATCCGGAGACGAAGCTGAAGCTGCTGTTTCGGTATGTGGAGGACGAATACAGCTATGCGAGAAAGGTTGGTTTTGAACCTTATGACGGATGGCAGGAGGATTACGCCTCCGAGATGCTTTCTGACATGGCAGGGAGCTGCTATCACTATGCCGCGCTGTACGGATATCTGGCCGGAGAGGCCACAGGCTTTGATGTGAGGATCTGTGTCGGGACGACGGACGGATTTTCGGCGGCCTCCTGGCAGCCGCACGCCTGGACGGAAGTTGAGATTGACGGAAATTGGTATGTTTTTGATACGAATCTGGACAAATATGGAGCGGATTCGGCGCTGAAGTTTTATGAAATTGATACCGGATCGGAGCTCTATGAGGATCTTTACAAGGTTGAGGATACCTATGCGGTAACGTTTGCTGCAGAGCAGGAGACGGAATATGGGCTGTCTGCCGGGACGGAAAACCCGGCGGTTTCCGGGGACGAGACAGCGGAAGAGACTGGGACGCAGGGCAGAGAGGAAAGAGAGACAGCAGAATCTGAGACAGAAGCAGAATCTGAGACAGAATCTGAATCTGAGGCAGAATCAGAATCTGAGATAGAATCTGAGATAGAATCAGAGTCGGAGTCTGAGACAGAAGCAGAATCAGAGTCTGAGCCAGAGACAGAAACGGAGACAGAGACGTCCACAGAGCTGAGGGTCGATGAGGAGGGAGAGACTGTCCTGACTCTCGACAATCGCACGGGTCTTGTTTTCACGGAGGCAGATCTGTCAGGAAATGTAATGACGCTGACGGAAAAGGATGGCGTGAAGCACACATTCTCAGAGGTGGATGGGGACGATATCCGCTCTCCGCACCTGGTTGTATACGGAAATTTTCTGGCGGTCAAGTATACTTCGGCCGAGACCGGAAAGGCGGGGAGACTGACAGAGGACGGCGACGAGATCGTTTTTGAAGCGCCGCAGACAATGACCGTGATCAGTACCGCCTATGTGCGTTCGGGAGCAGGACTGGATTGTGACAGGATCACTGTGGCGGAAAAAGGCTCTTCGATCAAGGTGATCGCTGAGTCCGGGAAATGGTACAGGATTTTGCTGAAGGACGGACGGGAAGGCTACATCTCGAAGATTGCCGTGATCGTGGAGGAAAAGCTGACGGACGCAGGCCCGGAACAGGCGCAGCAGGAGACGGAGACCGAGACAGAGCCGCTGCCGGAGTTTGTGGTTGTGGAGGAGAACGGTGAATATCAGCGTTATCTGCGCTTCACGCCGGCGGAGGACACCATTGTGGAGATCGGTGGGAAACCGTGTTATGTGTCGGCCGGAGGCGCGGTGGCTGAGGGCTGGAAGGTTCTGGAGGACAAGCTGTATTATTCGGACGAGGAAGGCATGCTGAAATGTTCCGGGACTTATGAAGGAATCCGTTTCGGAAAAGACGGAGCCGCTCAGGACAGCACGAATGCGCGGCTGAAGATGAAGGTGGTTCAGATCATCGCTTCAATCACGGATGATACGATGACGCAGAGGGAGAAGCTGTCCGCCTGCTGGAGTTATGTGACCGGAGGACATATTACATATGCCGGCAAATATCCGGATCTGAACGCTGCGGGCTGGCAGAGGGCTATGGCGCTTGACGTCCTGAGCAGCGGCAGCGGAAACTGCTATGGTTTTGCCTGTGCGTTCGCGGCGCTGGCGGAGGGAATCGGCTATGAGCCGGAGGTGATCTGCGGCAGGGTATCCGGATCCAGAGACGGCGCGTCGGATGGCATGACCAGACATTCCTGGGTGGTCATAAACGGCTGGCACTATGATCCGGAAGCCCAGTGGGCCGGATGGTGCGCGGGAATCTACGGATACGCATCCTACCCGGTGGCGCATTCGGTGCAGAAGACGGTGGCATTTTCAGACGGTCTGTAATACCGCGGCTGACCGACGGAAATATATCGGCATGTGGTACGTAGGCTGCGCGGGACGTCTGTCGGAGAGCGGCGGACAGCAGTTTTGAAGTGTAATTTCGGAGGGAGGAAAACAATGCGTACTGGAAAGCGTGAATACAGCGTATTCTATGCGATCATTCTGGCGTTTGCCGTACAGTGTCTGGCGGGGGCAGGCTTTCTTTTGCGTGCCCGTGCAGACGGCTTTTCCGCTGAGCTTTCCGGCACTACCGGATGGGGTACGACCTCCCTCGCCATGTATCAGGAGGATATGAGCCAGATCGGGACGATCGAGGCGAAGGAGCCGTTTCGCATCCTTGGTAGATATAATGAGAACCTTCTGCAGATCGAGTACAACGGGACGACCGGCTATGTGGATATCGGCAATGTCCTGATCAATCTGCCGGATGTGGAACCGGATATCATCTATAATCTGACGAATACCTCGGGGTCGGTCTTTACCGCGACCACCGAGCGGGGGACGACGAATCTGAAGCTGAGCATTTTCGGCGAACAGCTATACTATAACGGGGATGTCCTCGATTTTTATGACAAGACATCTGTCGCGGATAAGGCGGGAAAGGTGTGGAATGAAAAGCTTGGGAGGTATGAGTTCATTGTCCCGATCCTTTTTACCGCGGCGGAGCGGATCTCGGCGGCCAGGGCTATGGCGGCGGCGGACGGCTTCAATTTCAAGATTTACGATGCGTATCGGACGAATACGGCGACGCATCTGATGAGTTCTTCATTCAACAGCCTCTATGAGCAAACCGGAGGCTCCCTGGTGCTGGGCGGCTATGACACGAGCTTCTTCGTGGCGTCGGCGCTTTCGGCTCACAATATCGGCTGCGCGATCGACGTGACGATGGTCAGGGGACTGGAGGAGGCTGACATGCCGACAAAAATGCATGTTCTCTCCGGGGATGCCGTGCTGCTGAACGCCTCCGGCGGGAGGATGGCGGCGGATCTTTACGGAAAGCCCTACAGCTATTATGCCGAGAACTTTGTCGCTACGATGACGGACGACGCGAAACGCATGTGCGCTTATATGATCGAGGCCGGGATGACAGGACTTGGTTCGGAGTGGTGGCATTTTCAGGATCAGGCGGGTTATAACCGAAACAGCGGCTACTATTCCAATCTGGCTACCTGGTATCCGTGCCGGCTGTCTGTCTCCGCCGGAGACGGGGCTTCGGGTTCGCCGGAGACGATAACCACCAGGGCGGATGCGGTTTACCAGCTCTGGGCCGCGGCAGGGTTCCCGAGGTCTGAGGGAGACCTCCCGTTTACAGATGTGAGCGTGTACGATTACTATTACAATGCCGTGCGCTGGGCGGTCTCGAAAGGGATCATCTCCGGCAGCAGTTCTTCCACTTTTTCACCGAATGATGCCATTACCAGGGCAGGCTTCCTGAACATGCTGTATCAGAATTTCGGCAACCCGGACGAAGCCGTCTCTGTCGCCGGCGCGTTTGAAGATGTCAGCGCCAACGCATGGTATTCCATCGCGGTGCAGTGGGCCGCGGCCCGGGGGATCACGGAAGAAAAATCCGGCAAATTTCGGCCGGCGGCAGTTCTGACCCAGAGACAGATGCACGAATTCCTGACGCGGACGGGGCAGGCCGGGATAAGTCTTGACGCGAATTTTCTCTGATGACGTGATGCTTCTGCATGGAAAGCCGGAGCGAGGGAGGAAGATATGAAAATAGAAAAATGGAAATACAGAGGAGTGGTTTTTCTGGTCTTGTGTCTTTCGCTGCTTCCTTCCCTCGCTGCGCTGGGAGAATCGGAAGGCGGAGAAGCTGTGCCGGAACTTTCGGCCAGGGCAGCGGCAGTGATGGATCTGGACACAGGGGATCTTATCTATGGCAAGGCAGAGAATGAGATGCTGTATCCGGGCGGACTCACGAAGATCATGACGGTGCTGCTTATGGTTGAGGACTGTGATCTGAGTGAGACGGTTTCCTTTTCCGAGATCATGTATGATCTGGAGGAGGAGAGCCTGAGACTTGCGCTGCAGCCCGGAGAGGAGATCACGCTCTATGACGCGGCATGCGCGATCATGCTCAGCTCAGCCAACGATGTCGCCAACGGGGTTGCGGAATACATTGCGGGAAGCCCGGAAGCGTTTGCCGGAAAGATGAACGACAGGGCTGCTGAGCTCGGCTGCAAAAATACTCATTTTGCGAACCCGCACGGCCTTTACAGTGAAGATACCTATACGAGCGCGTATGATTTCGCACTGATTGCAAGAGCGGCGTATGAGAACGCGACCTTCCGTGAGATCTGCAAATTGACGGAGTACACGATCCCCGCCACCAACCTGACGGACAGTCCGCGGCAGCTGCAGAATTACCATCAGATGCTTCAGGTGGATTCAGGCTATTATCAGGAGTGGTGCCTGGGCGGAAAGAGCAGTTATACCTCGCAGGGGCTGAATTCGATCGTGACATTCGGAAGCAGCGGGGGAAAAAATCTGGTTTCTGTGCTGATGGCGGTACCTGAGGCGGACGCGGCCTACAATGAGACGATCGATCTTCTTTACTATGGATTTGGGGATACGAGCGGAGCGCAGGAGAAGGATGCGGAGACGGAAACACAGACGCAGGGAAGGATGGGGCTGGAGCCGATCTCGACTTCCCAGGAGACAGGCGGAACCGTGCAGCCTGTTCCGGAGGATGTGACGCTGCCGGCCGAGGAAGCGCCTTTGCCGGCCGGGGAAACGGAGAACACTACGGAAAATGTGCAGCAGCAGACAGAGGGAGCTGCAGAAAACGCCGGGGAAGGTGTCGGGGAGATTCGCGAGTCTGAGAACAGTATCGATGCCGTGCTGGATCAGGTGGAAGAATTCTGGACCAGGGGGCGCGTTATCGCCGCTGAATATGCGAAGACGCATTTCGCGCAGGTGCTTGCTCTCGGCTGCATGTTTATGCTGTTTTTGTTCCTGCTGATCGTGGTGCTGCTGCGCCGGGCGGTCAGAGGCTCAAGAAGCCAGAGAGAGAGGAAAAGGACTGACCGGATACTGAGGGAAAAGGAATCTTTGATCGAACATATGTCGGTGGAGGAGCTTGAGGAGGAACTCCGCAGGAGAGAAAAGCCGGAACCGGGGATAAACGGAGGCCGGAGAGAAAAACAGGATTCCGAGGGAATCGACCCGACAAGTTATCCGCGTGGAGATTTGTGAAAAGGAGCAGGATCCGGAATAAATTATTTACAGCGAAAAGGAGAGACAAAACGTATGATGAAAGAAAAAATGAGAACAATTCTGATTTCACTGGGACTGACGGCGTGTCTTGCCGCAGGGTTTGCCGGGGTGAGCGCGGGCGCTGCCGACGAGGAGGCGGCAGGCGCTGTGAGCATCACAGATATGAAGGGGCGCGAGATCACGCTGGAGCAGCCGGCGGAGCGCATCGTGGCGCTCACAGCTTCAGACTGCGAGATCCTCTATGCGATCGGCGCGGGGGACAAGCTGGTCGGCCGCGGCACCTACTGTGATTACCCGGAGGAGGTTCTGGAGGTGCCGGAGGTGAATTCGGGCGAGGACATGAACATCGAGGAAGTGATCGCGCTGGATCCGGACGTGCTGCTCATGAGCGACATGGCGCAGACGGAGGAGCAGGTGCAGATGCTTGAGGACGCCGGGATCAGGGTGGTTGTCAGTGAGGCGAAGGATATTGAGGGCGTGTACACGGCGATTGGGATGATTGGTGCGCTGATGGGACAGGATGAGAAGGCGGCGGAGGTCGTCGAAGGCATGAAGGATACGTTTGAGGAGCTCTCCGAAAAGTCGACCGGAGACGGCACGCAGTCGGTTTACTTTGAAGTATCGCCGCTGGAGTACGGACTCTGGACGGCAGGTGCAAATACGTTTATGGACGAGATTGCGACGATGCTGGGCGTGAAGAACTGCTTCGCGGACGTCGACGGCTGGGGAGAGATCTCGGAGGAACAGGTGCTGGAGCGCAACCCGGATTTCATCGTGACGATCACGATGTATTACGGGGAGGGTCCGACGCCGACGGAGGAGATTCTTTCCCGCAAGGGCTGGGAGAATGTGACCGCGGTAAAGGATCAGAAAATCCTGAATCTTCAGAACGACGAGCTGTCCCGTCCGGCGCCGCGGCTGGCGGACGGCGCGAAGCTGCTCTACGATTTCATTTATGGAGAGACTGAGGAGGAGTCGGAAGCTGCGGCGGAAGAGACTCCGGCGGAGGAGTCCGCGGCGATCGGAGAGTAGTGCGGAATATTGCGGGACAGAGCGGACGTCAGAGACCGAACGTAAGAAAATCAGATGTATCAGGAGAGTCTGGATGGGAAAACGCCCGGAACATTTTCGTGCAACTGAATATGTGATCTTCAGCCTTGTCACGCTGGCCGTGATGTGCCTGTGTGTCTGCGTCGGCAGCGTCAGCATCCCTCTGCCTGAGACGCTGCGGGTGATCTGGGGAGCGATGACAGGGCAGGGGCAGACGTCCGGGCTGTCGAACTCAATCATTCTCTCGGTGCGGCTGCCGCGCGTGCTCTGCGTGGCGCTCTCGGGGAGCGCGCTCTCTCTGGCGGGCGCGGCGATGCAGGGACTTTTGAAGAATCCCCTGGCGGACGGCTCCACGCTCGGGGTGTCCTCCGGCGCTTCGCTCGGCGCGGTGTTCGCGATCGCGCTCGGGGTCACGATCCCTGGGCTGCCCTTTTCCGGGACGATGGTCATGGCGATTCTGTTCGCGTTCCTGTCGCTGCTGGTGATCCTGGGTCTGGCCTACAAGCTGGACTATTCATTGTCGACGAACACGATCATCCTGATCGGCGTGATCTATTCCATGTTTATGTCGAGCCTCATGAGTATTGTGATCACATTCGCGGCAGACAAGATTCAGAGCATCACGTTCTGGACGATGGGCAGTCTGCAGAATTCCAGTTACAAAAACGCGGCGATCCTTCTGACGGCGTTCCTGTTGTGCGGCGGCGTGCTTTTCCTGCACGCGCGGGAGCTCAACGCGTTCGCGGTGGGGGAAGACAACGCGCGGCATGTCGGCGTGGATGTACGCCGGACGAAACTGACAGTGCTGATCATGGTGTCTGTATTGATCGGAGTCTGCGTCTCAATTGGAGGGACGATCAGCTTTGTGGGACTGGTTACGCCGCACATGGTCCGCATGATCGTCGGACCGAACCACAGGCGGCTGCTTCCGGCTTCGGCCTTCGGCGGAGCCGTTTTTTTGCTGTTGGCGGATCTGGCGGCGCGCATTCTGCTGAACCCGCGTGAGCTGCCGATCGGCGTCGTCACCAGTCTGGTGGGCGCGGTGGTCTTTGTGTTCATTTTTTTCCAGACGAGGAAAAATTGAATGTGGGCAGCATATCCTATGGAAATTATGCTTTGCTGCATTGAGTCCAGACAGATCTGAAAGGGGTGACCGCATGCTGGACGTAAAAGAGCTCTCCGTGAGCTATGGGAGCTGCACGGTCGTAGACCGGCTGAGCTTCCATGTCTCGGAGGGGCAGTGGCTGATGATCGTCGGACCGAACGGGGCAGGCAAGTCCACGGTGCTGAACGCGGTCACACAGGGCGTCGTCTACACGGGGACGGTGTCTCTGCGCGGGAAAGATGTGAGAAAAATTTCCGCCGCGCAGCGGGCGAGGGAGGTCGGCGTGCTCGCGCAGAACCACTTTGTCGGCTATGAGTTCACGGTAGAGGAGGTCGTGCGCCTGGGACGCTATGCATATTCTTCCGGGCTGCTTGTCGGGAGAAAGGACGAGGATGAGAAAGCGGTGGACGACGCTCTTGCGCTGACCGGGATGGAGGAGCTACGGGGGCAGTCGGTGCTGAAGCTCTCGGGCGGCGAGCTGCAGAGGACGTTTCTGGCACAGGTGTTCGCGCAGGATCCGAAGCTTTTGCTTCTGGATGAGCCGACGAACCATCTCGATCTGGTCTATCAGAAGCAGGTGTTCGAGCTGATCGCGCAGTGGGTGAAGCAGCCGGGGCGCGCGGTCGTTTCGGTCGTGCATGACCTGTCGCTTGCGAAGGCATTCGGCAGCGACGCGCTGCTGATGAGCAGGGGCAGGCTTGTCGCACAGGGCGCGATCAACGAGGTGCTGCGGCCGGAACATCTCGACACGGTCTACCATATGGACGTCTGCGCGTGGATGAGGGAGATGCTGTCGCAGTGGGATGCGATGAAGTGTGTGTCTCAGACGGGTTTATGAATTTTAGAGAAAAGAGGACGGCAATATGCCTGATTCCAGAATGATCCTGCTGACCGGGGGCTCTGCCTGTGGGAAGAGCTCATTTGCGGAGGAGCTTTGCATGAAACTTCCGTTTCCGCGTTATTACATCGCGGCGATGCGGCCTTTCGGGGACGGCAGCGAGGAGAAGATCGCGCGCCACAGAATGTTGCGCAGCGGAAAGGGATTTGAGACGATCGAGCGCTATACGGATCTGCAGGGACTTGTGCTTCCGAGACGGGGGACGGTTTTGCTGGAATGTATCTGCAATCTTACGGCAAATGAGATGTTCGACGAGGACGGCGCGTGGATCGATCCTTATGAGATGGTTGTCCCGGGCGTTGAGGTACTGCGCCGTCAGAGCGGCACGCTGATCGTGGTCACAAATGAGGTCGGCACGGACAGCCGGATATACGATTCCGGGACGCAGGCCTATATGGACGCGGTCGGGCGTATCAACCGGACGCTCGCGCAGCAGGCGGATGTGGTCTGTGAGCTGGTGTGCGGGATCCCGCTGGAATTAAAGGGAAGCCTGACAGACGTCGTGCGAAATGATGTGGAGACAGGCGATGTTTTCTGTAACTGAGAAATAAAGATCAATCATAAGAAGAAAAGAAAGAAACAGAAAGAGACAGAAAGAGACAGAAAGAAAAAGAAGAAGTCGGCCGGAGGACTGAGATATGATTCTGATTGTCGGAGGCGAGAGCTCCGGAAAACGGAGTTTCGCGGAAGCACTTGGGTATACAGAGCAGGAGATTGCGGACGCGGCGATCGACGAGCGTCCCGTCGTGTATCATCTGGAGCGGCTGGTTTTTGCGCAGCCGGAGCGGGCAGACTCGCTTCTGGACAGCCTGCTTGAGAAGGAGGTTGTGATCTGCTGCGAGGTGGGAAGCGGCATTATACCTGTTGACCGGAATGAGCGGCTGGGACGCGAGGCGACGGGCAGGCTGTGCGTGCGTCTGGCGCAGCAGGCACAGGCGGTCGTGCGCATGGTATGCGGGATCCCGACCGTGATCAAGGGGAAACTGCCGGAAGGCAGCAAAAAATCGGTGGGGAAAGCGGCGCGGGCAGGCGCGGCGCTTTTGCTGTCCTTGCTGTTGTGCTTTGTCGCAAAAGGCTCCGTATCGGCGAAGGGGAAGGCGTATGTCGCGGTGTTCTATCGGACGTTTGAGACTGCGGAAGACCCGGAAACGGCGGATGTGCGCGCGGCGCTGAACGAGGCGCTTGAGGATGCGGGAATCGCGTATCGGGAGTATGACGGGGAAGACGACCCGCTGATACAGCTGATGCAGATCGTGCAGGAGAAGGACGCGATGCTTCTCATTGTGAACCCGGCAGAGCAGAGCTTTATGGATGCAGGAGAGGAACCAGGAGAGAAACCAGAAAAGAATATCGTCGCGGATACAGGGGCGGATGCCACCGCGGATATCATCATGCAGACAGATGGAAGACCGCTGATCTTCTTCGATTGTGAAATCAGCGAGGAAACGGTGGAGATGACAGAAGAACTGTGTGTACTGGTGAACGCGGAAGAGCCTGAAATGGAGACGGCGGGAAGCGAAGATAGGGCAGAAACAGAAAACGAAACTGAGAAGGGGATCGCGACAGAAACTGAGACAGAAACTGAAACAAAAACTGAAACAGAAACTGAAACAAAAACTGAAACAGAAACTGAAACAGAAACTGAAACAGAAACTGAAACTGAAAGCGAGCCGCCGAAGAAAAATCTTCAGGGTATGGCGGACGCGATTGCTATCATTGCCGGAAATTACATGACCGGCGCCGGATTCTTTGAAGGACTTGAGGAGGACTGGATCACCGACGAGTGGCGTGTGGATGTGCCATGCCGGTTTTGACATAGGCGCGTATGGAGATTTTCGCCTGCTGGTCTGGAAACTTATGAAAAGTCTGTTCATATTCGGGAATACTCTATTATAAAGAAAAGGAAAAGAAAACATAAAGAAAAAGAAAAGAAGAAATAAAGAAATGCACTTGCGTTTTTGGGCAATATAACCTATGATGAAAGTTGAAAGAAGAGAGAAGGAGGACTGAATATGGCACAGACAGTTAATGTGAATTTTAAGCTGGATGCGGATGTAAAGAAAAGCATGGAACAGGTTTGCTCAGAACTAGGCCTTTCCTTGAGCGCGGCATTCACTATATTTGCAAAAAAAGTCGGAAGAGAAAGACGTATACCGTTTGAGGTTTCCGTAGATCCTTTTTATTCAGAGAGCAATATGGCATATCTGCGCCGTGGCATTGCTGCACTTAATGCAGGCAAAGGAACTGCGCATGAGCTTATTGAGGTTGAGGATGAATGAATAAAATATGGTTTGATGAAGCATGGGAGGATTATTTGTACTGGCAGACGCAGGATAAGAGAACGTTAAAGCGTATCAATATTCTGCTGAGGGATATTGAACGTGGAAATTTCGATGGTATCGGAAAACCTGAGCCGCTGAAAGGAGAATTGAGCGGTTTTTGGAGCAGGCGTATTGATAATTCAAACAGATTAGTATACCGTATCAGTGGTGATAGGATAGAAATCTTGTCATGCAGAGGACATTACGAGGACAAATGATTTTCCAGTATAAATGCAAAACTACAGAAGAAAGAGGAACGCTATGAAGGTTGTATTGCAGAATCTGACAAAGATATTCCCGGGACGCGGGCGGAAGTCGAAGGGGGACGTGGTCGCGGTCAGCGATTTCAGCTTTGAGATCCCGGATGGGAAGCTGATCGGGCTGCTCGGGCCGTCCGGCTGCGGCAAGAGCACGACGCTCAATCTGCTGTGCGGGCTGGAGCGCCCGACAAAGGGCAGGATCTTTTTCGGGGAGGACGATGTCACGGATCTTCCGGCGGAGAACCGGGGCGTGGGCATGGTCTTCCAGAATTACGCGCTCTATCCGCATCTGACCGTGAAGCAGAATATCCTGTTTCCGCTGGAAAATCTGAAGGGGGACGCGAAGCTTTCAAAAGAGCAGATGCTTAAGAAGGCGCAGGAGGTCGCGAAGCTCGTGCAGATCGACGAGCTGATGGAGCGCAGGCCGGCTGAGCTTTCCGGCGGGCAGCAGCAGCGCGTGGCGATCGCGCGGGCGCTTGTGAAGATGCCGCGCATCCTCCTGATGGACGAGCCGCTGTCAAACCTGGACGCGAGGCTGCGGCTGCAGACGCGTGAGGAGATCCGCAGGATCCAGAGGGAGACGCAGATCACGACGATCTTTGTGACGCACGACCAGGAAGAGGCGATGAGCATCTCCGACATGATCGTCGTCATGAAGGAGGGCGTCGTCCAGCAGATCGGGAAGCCGCAGGAGGTCTACGACGATCCGGTGAACCTGTTCGTCGCGAAGTTCCTCGGGACGCCGCCGATCAACGTGTTTGCCGGAAGCGTGAGAGGCGGAAGGCTGTGGATCGGGGAGGAGGACGTTCTCGCGGCGGACGGGATCGCGGATCAGGAGGTCTATGCCGCGATCCGGCCGGAGGGCTTTGTCCTGAATAAGCAGGGCGCGTTTTCCTGCGATCTGAAGCGCGTCGAGGTGATGGGGCGAGATATCAGCGTCGTGTCCACGCACAGGGCGAGCGAAAATGAAACGATCCGCTCGATCATCGCGGCGGAGAACAGGGTGGACACAAAGGCCGCAAAGGTGCGCTTCGATCTCAAGCCGAACAAAGTGTTTATCTTTGACAAAAAGGCAGAGAAGCGTTTGCTGTGAGGTTGTCTGTCGTAGAAAGCGTATTGATTGATTGATTGAGGAGAACATAAACGATGGAGAGAAGAAGTATGAAGGGCTGGCTGTACCTGCTGCCGGCGATCCTTTTTCTGGGACTGTTTCTCGTGTACCCGCTGATCGACGAGGGATACAATTTCGCGTCGCAGACCTATCACGGCGTCGGCGGCTACAATTACGCGTATGTCCTGCGCGACCCGTATTTTCTGCAGGCGGTGCGCAACACATTCATTCTCGTGGTGATCACGGTGCCGCTGTCCACAGGCATCGCGCTGCTGATCTCGGCGGGCTTAAGCTCGATCAAGCCGCTGCGGAACCTGTTTCAGACGGTCTATTTCCTGCCGTATGTGACGAACACGCTGGCGGTCGGCCTGGTCTTCATGATCCTGTTCAAGAAGACGCCGTACACCGACGGACTGGCGAACCTGATCCTTGGCTGGTTCGGACGCGGGCCGATCGATTTTATCGACGGACCGTATGCGGCAAAGATGTTCGTGCTGTGCCTGTACACGATCTGGGTCGTCATGCCGTTCAAGATCCTGATCCTGACGAGCGCGCTGGCCTCCGTGAACCAGAGCTATTACAACGCGGCGAAGGTGGACGGCACCTCGCGCTTTCGCATTTTCGTGCGCATCACACTGCC
>CANQIW010000032.1 GCA_947624055.1 uncultured Lachnospiraceae bacterium | reverse complement strand
ATACATTCCCGCACAAAAGAATAGCCAGAACAAAAGCTGTGCATATTAAGCGTAATCCTCGTTTTCCTTCTTTCATAATAAATCTCATCCCTTTCTATAGTGTCTTTATAAAGATACTATTGTTTACATTGTATCACCTTAAATGTAATGGCGCAAGATATTTCACCAATAAAAATGACATACTACTTTTTCATCCACATGCAGTGTCTTTATAAATGCACTGTTACTCTTATTTTTTTAGTTCCATAATTATAGCTGACCATTAACTAATGGGATTATTTGAATGCTTTTATCGGATAAATCTGCAACGAAATTAGAAGACACAAATGCAATACAATATGCTGGTTCCTTGCGTAGAAATGTTTTCAGCCAGAATTATAGGAAAGGAATATCCATGATTTTATACGATCCGTTGTGGAAAACAATGAAAGAAAAGCATATCACGCAATATATGCTCTATACTCACTACAACATTCCTCGTTCTCTGCTCGACAGACTGCGGAAAAATAAAAACATAGAAGTGTATACTATCGACCGGTTGTGCCGGATTTTGGACTGCCGTGTAGAAGATATTCTAAGATATGTACCCGATGAAATTTCAGACTCAAACTGATTTGTTATTTTGAAGGGGAATATTCACGGAAATCAAAAGCCGCCCTCGTAAGAAGGCGGTTTACCAGCTGAGATTAGTTTGAGAAAGCTCAAGGCAGAATATTTTCTCTGTCCTAACGCCTGATCAGGCGTTAACTGCAACCTTGCGTTTTAACGCTCTTCGTCTTTGTATTTCCTGTTCCGCCTCCCCTCCGGCAGAATTATAATAAGCGAGCTTTTCCTCTATTGTCATATTCTTTGTAAGCTCATAATTATATTCACGAATTTTATGAATATCCTCAACAGTAAAATAAGGACTAATAATTGGTTTTTCCATAATCATACAAATATCTCTTTTGGGTTCCTCACATTTCCCAACTTCATTTAACGTTATCTGAGATAAGTAAACTTCATACTTACCATCTATAAAGTCTTTCCATAATTTTTGAGTTTCTTTTGTCCGCTCAGGCGAATCTTGCTGATCCAGATAACTGATTACCGAAGTGTCAAGGTATACTTTTAGCTTTCGCATACTACATCACTCCTAACAGTCTTTATTATCGAACTTGCTATTCATTCTGGCGTTCTTGCCGGTAACAGCTTTCTCTTTCTCACTCAGGCCATACTGTTCCTGCAAGCACATAAGGGTTTGAGGATAATTGTCAGATGGAGGAAACTCTTCCGGCTGGTGAACCCCGCTTTCAGGTCTTCCATCACAATCGTTACTACCTCGACTTCCAAAAAACTACGACACAAGATAGATACATCCTGCGTTTGCTACGTTTCAATTATACAAAAAACCATCTATCTTTACAACAAAATTTACATTAAAATTCTTCCTACGTTTCTGATTGCCTGCCACTGTTTCTTTTTTCTAACCGATCGATACCGACCCGAACCCGCCGCACCGGAAAAACGCGAACGCACCGACGCGCTCTATACTGTCTGCCAGTTCGACAGCCCCGACCGTCTGCGCGCCGCTGAACGCGTGCGCTCCCACCGAGACCACACCCTCCGCGATCACGATCCCTCTCAGGGCTGCCAGTCTGGAACGGTCTGGCCGAGCCGGACATCCAGACACTTAAGGAACTGTCAGATAGGGTAAAAGATTTTTATTGTGGAACTGAAAAAGTCCCCTTGGAGTTTCCAAACACTCCAAAAGGACTCTCCTGTCTGCCTTACAGCATATACATACCACACTGATCAGTTCCATCTATCCCGTTATGCATTGTGTCTATTTATGCTCCCAAAACTTTTCGACCGCTGAAACGGCCTCCGTCTCACTCAGGCCATACTGCTCCTGCAGACACACAAGAGCCTCCTCCTGGGACATCTTGTTATCCTGACAGATGGAGATTAGTTGACTGAAAAATGTATCCAGTCTGACGGATGTTTCCTTCCGTTCTCGGTCTGATTCCTCCAGCCTGCAATCCGATCTCTCCAATTGACGATTTGCCTCTTTCAGCTTCTGTCTTGTAATTTCCACATCCTTTCTCGCAATCTCCGCATCCTTTCTCGCAATCTCTGCCTCCTTTCTCGCAACCTCCGCCTCCAGCCTGGCCAGCTGCGTGTTCTGACGCTCCGCCTGTATGTCCATCTTCTCCATACTCGCAAACAAATATCCCATGCCGCTTTCCTCCAATCTCGCCAGCTTGTCCCTGGCTTCCTCTACCGGCACATTCATCTTCCGCAACAGGGTCCACAGGATATCCTTGTAGACCGCCCTGATGTCCGCCGTAGATCTGTTATAGATCTCGTCCACATAATCCCTGGAAGTATTGATCAGATCCGTGAAATCCTCCGGATTCTGAATACGGTTAATCATCATCACCAGGGACATCTCATTCCGCATCTTTTTGAGATCGTCATTCCCATACCCGTGCAACAATAAGGCATACCGGACAATCCCTCATCTGGTATGCCTTGTTTTTCTCTACGACACCGCCCCGATCAGCTCGCGGATATCGTCTACCTTCTGTCTCTCCATATAATCGGCGATGCCGTCGATGACTTCGAGCGTAGCCGTCGGATCGCGGAAATTCGCCGTGCCGACCGCGACCGCCGTCGCCCCGGCGAGGATAAACTCCAGCGCGTCCTCCGCCGTCGCGATGCCGCCCATGCCGATGATCGGCACCGACACTGCCTGCGCGGTCTGCCAGACCATACGCACCGCGATCGGATGGATCGCCGGGCCGGACACGCCGCCGGTTCTGTTCGCGAGCGCGAACGTGCGCCGGTTCACATCGATCTTCATGCCGGTGAGCGTGTTGATCATGGAGAGCGCATCCGCGCCGCCGGCCTCCGCCGCCCGCGCGATCTCCGTGATATCTGTGACGTTCGGACTCAGCTTCATGATCACAGGCTGTTTCGCATGCCGTTTGATCTCACTCGTGATGCTCTCCACCGCCTTCGGATCCTGGCCAAACGAAATGCCGCCGCATTTGACATTCGGACAGGAGATGTTGATCTCCAGCAACCCGACCGCCGATTCCTCTCCGAGCCGCTCGACCACCTCGCAGTAGTCCTCCGTCGTCCTGCCGCAGACATTCACGATCACGACCGTGTCATACTGTGCCAGAAACGGCAGGTCACGCGCGCAGAACGTTTCGATCCCCGGATTCTGCAGGCCAATCGCGTTCATCATGCCGCCGCGTATCTCCGCGACGCGCGGCGTCGGATTGCCCGGCCAGGGCACATTCGCGACACCCTTCGTCACCACGGCGCCCAGACGCGAAAGGTCGACAAACTCACTGTATTCCATTCCGGAACCAAACGTCCCGGAAGCTGTCATAACCGGGTTCTTCAATTCAACGCCGGCGATGTTCACCTTCATATTGTGCATAATCTTTCTCCTCAAAGCTCCACATCCTCGGCCCGGAACACCGGCCCCTCCCTGCAGATCCGCTTGTTGCGCACCTGCGAATGCTCGTCGATCTCCTTCGACTGACAGACGCACGCAAGGCACGCCCCGATCCCGCAGGCCATCCGCTCCTCCAGAGAGAGCCAGCACTCGATCCCATGTTCCTGCGCGTACGCCCTGACCGCGCGCAGCATCGGCGTCGGCCCGCAGGCGTAGATCACATCCGCGCTCAGGTGATTCTCCCGGATGCAGTCGAGCACATTTCCCTTTGTGCCGGCGCTTCCGTCCTCGGTCGCCACATACAGCGTCCCATTTGCGGAGAGCTCCTCTGTCAGGAACAGCTCGTCCCGATAGCCGACGACCGCCTGCGCCTCGCCCGTGAGCGATTTCGCCAGCTGTACCATCGGTGGAATCCCGATGCCGCCGCCGATCAGAAACGCCTTTTTGCCCTGCGGGCAGCGCTCCGTAGGGAAGCCGTTCCCGAGCGAACCCAGAATGTCAAAGAAATCTCCCGCCTGCGCCCGGCTGAATTCCTCCGTGCCTTTTCCGGCTACGCGGTACACAATGCGCAGCGTCCCCTGCTCCGGATCCGTCTCGCAGATACTGATCGGGCGCGGCAGCATCCTGCCCGAATCGTTGCTATATATAGAAATAAACTGTCCCGGACGCGCAGCCCGCGCGATCGGCTCGGCCTCCAGCCACATGCTGAAGATCCCCGAGGCGATCTGCTCCTGCGAACGCACGGCCGCACGTTCTCTGTATTTATCCGTCATTCTTTTCTCCAACTCTTATTTATTCGCAATTCATGCACAGAACAACAGCATTTGATATCCTGCCAGATAAACTATACGTGACTTTCTTCATCAGGATGCAATCGCTCCGTTGATATCCGCGATTATTTTATACGAAACTTTCGTCATCGAGCAGCCAGCGCCCCGCCGATGTCCGCAATCATATCCACGACCGCCTGCCGACTCGCATCCGCGAAATGCTCCGCCCCAAATGAGGCGTACTTCTCCTGCTTATAAGCGGCGATAATCCCACGCGAGGAATTCACAATCGCGCCGAATCCGTCCTCGTTGAAATAGTGCACCAGATCCGCCGCCTTGCCGCCCTGTGCGCCGTAGCCCGGCACCAGGATATAGGATTTCGGCATGACCTTGCGCAGCACCCTCCCCATCTCCGGGTAAGTCGCGCCCACGACCGCGCCGACATAGCTGTAATCGTCTCCCATACAGGAATCCGCCCACTCGGCCACCTTCTCACCCACCAGCTCGTACAGTGGTCTGCCGTCAACCAGCCGATCCTGAAATTCTCCACTCGACGGATTCGAGGTCTTGACAAGGATAAAAATGCCCTTCTTCTCCTCGCGGCAGACGTCGAGAAACGGCTTGATGCCGTCGGTTCCCAAATACGGGTTGACCGTCGCGAAGTCCTCGCCAAAAGGCGTGTATGTCTTCTGCCCGATCTGTATCTTCCCGAGATGAGCCGTCGCGTATGCCGCCGACGTCGAACCGATGTCGCCGCGCTTCACGTCGCCGATCACGACCAGCCCCTTGCTCTTGCAGTAATCGACCGTCCGGACAAACGCCTGCAGCCCCGGAATACCAAACTGCTCGTACATCGCGATCTGCGGCTTCACCGCCGGGATCAGATCGTACGTCGCGTCCACGATCGCCTTGTTGTACTGCCAGACCGCCTCCGCCGCGCCCTCCGGGGTCTCGCCAAACTCCGCGAACGCCTGCTGCGTGATGTGCTCCGGAATATAGCTCAGCATCGGATCCAGCCCGACCACAACCGGCGCGTTCGTCTTTCTGATGTTTTCTATCAGTTTGTTTATCATATCCAGCCTCCGTATTCTGCTCCTATTTCCACATGCTTGACGCATACCGTCTTTCATGATCTCCGTCCGTCCCGCGGCGTCCCGGACGCGACTTTCTCATCGGCGCCCGCCCAGATACGCGCGCGCGTACTTGAGCACTCCGTTCACCGCATACGCGCAGAACAGCCCGACCGCAGACAGCGCGCCGAACCCGGCATAGCGATATGCCCGGTAAGTCATCCCCGCGGACTTCAGCTTATTCCCCGATTTTCCGCCGGAGCTGAGCCTGTATTTCAGCAGCGGCTCATCGATCCCGACCGCCTGCCCGTATTTTTTCAGTATACCGAGCCAGGTAATGTAATCCTCGTGGCTGTCCTCATGTCCCATCGGAAACTCGCGCATCACATCTGCGCGTACCAGAACCGACGAACAGTTGATGCAGTTGTGAAGCAGAAGCGACCGATAAGTAATCCGCTCTCTCACCCCGATCACACGGCCGGTAAGCTGTCCGTCCGGCGTCACAAGCTCTCTCCCCGTAGAACAGAGCACCGCCTCCGTCCGCTCCATCACGGTGAGCTGTCTTTGGAGTTTCCCTTCCGCCCACCAGTCGTCCGCATCCAGGAAAGCCACGTACCTGCCGCGCGCCAGCTCCACTCCGCGGTTCCTGGAGGCCGCCGCGCCGAGGTTCCCGGAGTTTCTGACATAGCGCACCCTGGCATCGCCCTCATAGCGCGCCATCACGGCGTCCAGCCCGTCCGGCGACTGGTCGTTCAGCACGACCAGCTCAAGCGGAACATCCTGCGCCAGCACCGAATCGACAGCCTGTCCTATTGTCCCTTCGCACCGGTAAGCCGGCATGATCACCGACACAAGTATTTCGCGTTCCATGCTATCTCCTGCCTGCCGGACTCCAGAGCCTGTCCCGGCCTCACTTCGCTTCCTTCGGATTCCGGCGGGCATCCTGCTCCGCCGCGGCCGTGACCTGCCACTGTTCGACGCCCTCCGTGTTTTCCTTCTGAAACAGGATTTTGATCGTCGTGGCAATCAGCTGCAGATCCAGCGCAAACGAATAATTCTCAATATAGGTGAGATCCAGCTTCAGCTTGTCATACGGCGTGGTATTGTATTTCCCATATACCTGCGCGTAGCCGGTAAGCCCCGCCTTCACCTTCAGGCGGTAATCAAACTCCGGCAGCTTTTTCCTGTACTGCGCGGCGATTTCCGGGCGTTCCGGGCGGGGGCCGACCAGCGACATATCGCCCCTGATAATATTAAACAGCTGCGGAAGCTCGTCGAAATGAATGTTGCGGAGCACTTTCCCGATCGGAGTCACGCGGCTGTCGCCCTTCATCGCGAGACGCGCCCCGTTCTTCTCCGAATCCACGCTCATACTGCGGAATTTGTATACCTGGAACACCTTTCCGCCCTTTGTCAGACGCGGCTGCCTGTACAATACCGGACCGCCGTCATAGCACTTGACAAGGATTGCGATCAGCAGAAGGATCGGCGACAAAAGGATCAGCATCAGCAGTGAGCACACAATATCAAACGCCCGTTTGAGCACCTGCTGTTCCACCGTCAGCCCCCGGTTGCGAAACAGCAGAAGCGGCGTGTCAAACAGATGGATCTTCTCCGAGCTCATGATCATGATATCTGAAATTTTAGGCTGACAGTAACAGCGCATATTGTTTTCAAAGCAGAATTTCAGGATCATATTGCGCTCGTGGGACGGAATGTCCCCAATCACGACCGCCTGATAGTTCGGGATCTCCTTTCGGATATAATCGATTCCCTTATCCAGACAGACCGTCCCGCTTATGATATATTTATCTCTGCGTCCCTCCATCTTTTTCATCAGGGACTTCGGATTTATCTTCCCATAGACAAGCAAAATCTCATGCGGCGGATAAATTTTCGTGTAGATCAGGCGCATGAACAGCACCCACAGCACCACCGCCGCCAGATTAACAGCTGTCACGCGGAGCATCGGTCCCACATACTGAAGAAAACGCCAGCGTCCGATCAGGGCAAGCTGCAGATAGGCAACCACATTCACAAGCAGGACGGAAAAGATCTGGGAAAGAACCACATCCAGCACCCTTTGATATCCTACCTTAAACGCTGAAAAAAGCCTGGACACCAATACTACCATCAGCGCATACAGCGCAATCAAAGCCCAGTGTCCCCAGTAGCCATATCTCCTGCCTATGATCGCGCTCACATGATATTCCCTGAACCACGCATATGCAAACACACCCGTCTGGATCGCGACGATCAGGACAGATGCAAAAAACATAATCAGGCGTTTATACTGTTCTCTTCTCACCTTTCTCACTCCTCGCTGATCTCAATCATTATAGAACAATTCCCTGAAATTGACAACCAAAAAGGAAAACTGTGTTAAAAAAATATTAAGAATTTTCCTTCTGGGCTTCCCTTGCATTCTGAGCGCCCAATAGATATAATGAACTCATTCAAAGGGGAGATTTACATCTTTCGGATATTTTTTCCGTATTCGTTCAGGTAAGTTCAAGTATATTTACATCAAGGGGGTTCCATTTAAAATGAAAAAATTCGTTATATCCTGTTTTCTCGCCGCCGGACTTGCGTTTGCTTTTCCGTCTTTTTCATCTGTGTCCGGAGTGAGCACGCTTGCTGTTTCGGCAGCTGATCTCGATGCTTCAGCTCCTGCGGCCTCCGTCCTTTCCGGATGGCAGCAGGATGCAAACGGCCGGTATTACCTGCAGAACGGCGTGAGGCTCACAGGCGTACAGGAACTGGACGAGGACAAATACTACTTCGATGCTTCCGGCTACCTCTCCGTGGGCGGATGGATCAACGACAACGGCGACTACTATTACGCCGGATCCAACGGTATTCTGAAGACCGGATTTCAAAAGATCAACGGCAATCGCTACTACTTCGACGAAACGACATGCAAGCGCGCGTCAGGCGTCACAGAGATCGGCGACTATACATACTGTTTCCGAAAGAACGGCCTCATGCGGACCGGCGTAGTCAAGCAGTCCAAGGGTACGATCGTACATTTTTACGACAGTGACGGGCGTCGGGTTTCCGGCTGGTTTACATACAAAGGGAAGAAATACTATTTCGATCCGAAGAACGACGATACCCGTGTACAGAACTGCTGGAAAAAGATCAAGAAAAAATACTACCATTTCAGCGCGACAGGCATAATGCAGACCGGATTTTTCACGGTTGACGGCCAGCGCTGTTATACCAACGCGAACGGAGTCCTCGTAAAAGGCTGGCAGACCATCAACGGCCGGAAATATTACATAGACCCTGATACCTTTACCATCCGGACCGGGTGGCTCAAATACAACAGCAAGAAATATTATCTGAATCCGAATACCTCCGCCAGCACATACGGAGCCGCCACAACCGGATTTGTAAGCATCCCGACAAAAAAGGGAACCAAAAAATACTGGTATTACTTCAACGACGATGGGAGTATGTATACGGGCTGGCTCGCACAAAACGGTAACCGTTACTATTTCAAGGATTCCAACGGGCGAATGCTCACCGGAAAGCAGCGGATCGCCGGAAAAGATTACACTTTCAGTAAGACCGGTATTCTCGAGTCAGACGAACCCACAGGACCCTGGCGCATCGAAGTCAACCGCAAAGGCTGCTTCGTGGTCGTTTACCGGGGCGACACACCGGTGAGGGCCTTTGTATGCTCTACCGCCGCGGACGGAGTCAGTACTCCGCTCGGCAACTTCACGATAATGGATCATCTTCGCTGGCATGAGCTGAACGGTCCAAGCTGGGGGCAGTTCTGTTCCCATGTTACACCGGATATCCTGTTCCATTCCGTGCCGAACTATCAGCGTGATAACCACACGCTGGAGAGCGCTCAGTACAATCTGCTCGGAAGGCCGGCCTCCGGGGGCTGTATACGGCTCACCGTAAAACACGCAAAATACATCTACGACAACGTTCCGATCGGTGCGCGGGTCACCATCAGCGACACCATCGCCCGTCCAGCCGGAGTAGTCATTGAGACAGCGCCGAAAATTCCGCTGTCACAGAATTATGATCCGACGGATCCGTACGCCTGATCCTCGCTTCAGGGCAGTTTGAAAAAGAAACAAGACCAATCAAAATGGGCTGACATGAAAGAAACGAAAGAACTTTCATGTCAGCCTAAATAATCACCATAATCTCAATCCCGCGGCCGCTGCCCGCTCTTCTGGCACAGGCCATCGGTGTCACGTCTCGCCTGCCTCAGGTCTGGCTCTCTATGAATGCAGCAAGCGTCTCGCTCGCCTCTTCCTCGTCAACCCCGCTGCAGACCAGCGTGATCTCATCATCCTGCTGCACACAGGCGCTCAGAATGCCAAGAATACTCTTCGCACTGAATTCCTTGTTGCGGAAACAGATCTTGATCTCCGACTTGTATTCCGTCGCCATCTTGCACAACTCGCCGGCCGGCCTGAGATGCAGGCCAAGCCGATTCTTTACCGTCAATTTTCTCTCAATCAATGTCATTCCCCCACATTCTGTCCGTTATCGTCCGGCAACCGTTCCTGCTCTTCCGCTGTCACCACAAGGCTTACCTCGTCAATCAGCGTATAGTTCTCCGGAAGCAGGATCTGTACCGGGATCTCATAGATTCCCGGCTCTGTACACGCGTCAAGATCGATGCTCGCCTTGATGTCCTGAACCGTGATCGTGCTTCCCTTGTCGTCGGAATGCACCTGTATCGGTATTTCATCCGCCGGTGAGAAGGTGAGATTCATCTGCTCCGGCCGATTCAGAACCTCCAGATTTGACAGCGGGATCCTGAGTGTGTGGTCTCCGCTCTGATCGATCTGTACGGATACGGCGACTACCGGATCCGCCTCCGACACAAGACGAAGCCCCGTATAATCCGCGAGCGTCTCTGTGATATCCATATCCTGGATGAAGCTTTCCGACACGTTGTCAATGGAGATCTTGTCCTTCAGAACAAGCTTTCCTCCAAGCGCGTCAAGCGCTTCCTTTGTGCCGACCAGGCTCACGGTCTCCGGCATCACCGACACATCAGCCAGCCGATACCCCTGCAAAGGAGTCCCTGTCACGCCAACCTCAACGTCAATATCATTCCTGACCTCCCACAGCGTCACATCCACCATGACCGTATTTTCCGCCAGCAGCACACCGTTGGAATCCTTCACCTGAAGACGGTTCATCTGCATGGCATCGCCGTTCTTGTCGTACACGCTGATCGTCGCGCTGAGCCGCTGATCGTTGCTCATACGCGTTACATTGACAGAGGCCGACACCTGTCCGATCCGGTTGAGCATACTCTCCGGTCCGGCAATCTGCACGGTTTTTCCCTGCACGATCTCGGTCTCTCCCACCTCGTAGCCCTTCTCCGGCTGTCCTGTCACCGAAACGTTAACCGCGAATTCACTCTGTTTTCTCTGCTCCAGCTTCACCTTCATCGACGAGGGGACGACCTCGATCTCATCCCAGCTCACCGCCGGATTGCTGCAGGTCACGGAAAGCGGTACGGTGTTCATCTCATTCAGATTCTCCATATCCGCCGTGACAATGAAATCCCCCGGCATCAGCCGATCCAGAACACTGCTGCGCTCGGTTACCTTCAGAACGACCGATTCTTCCGAGACAATGTCATACACCTTGTCGATCTCTGTCACGCTCTCTCCGTTGACGACCTGAATCTTCACGTCACGGAACAGCTTCGAGCGCGTCGGATTGTTTATATTGTCGATCAGAATCCAGATCAGGAAAGCTACGACAAGCGACAGCAGCTTCAGGCTAAGATTACGCGTCCACTTATGTTTCATTTTTGTTCCAGCCTTTCCAGAACTTGAATTTCCTGGGTGCTACCGTTTTGTTTTGAAGAACGACAAGATGCTCTCTCAAAGTGTCCTGAGAGATATTTCTCGTGAGTTCTCCCTTGTACGCAACAGAAACCCAGCCTGTCTCCTCAGAGACGATCACGGTCAGGGAATCTGTCACCTCGCTGATACCTACGCCGGCTCTGTGCCTCGTGCCAAGCTCTTTGCTGAGCATCATATTGTCTGAGAGCGGCAGATAACATGTCGCCGCAGTGATACGGTTGCCCCTGATGATGACCGCCCCGTCGTGCAGAGGCGTGTTATGTTCAAAAATATTGATCAGAAGCTGACTTGTCACAACGGAATCCAGTGTGATCCCCGTGCGCTCATACTCGTCCAGCCGATTGTTCTGCTCGATCACGATGAGCGCCCCCGTCTTGGCGCGGGCCATCTCAAACGTCGCCTTGATGATCTCGTTCACCGTCCTGTCGCTGAACAGCTCCGATGTCTCCCTGATATCCAACATCGGGAACAGCGAGGAAAAAATCTGCTTCTCACCGATCCGCTCCAGCGCGCGTCGAAGCTCCGGCTGAAAAATGACCAGCGCTGCAATGATCGCAATATCGATCGCCCGGCTCACGATATAGATCAGCGTATCCATCTGGAACAGATACACGATGGACACGCAGACGACAAGAACCATGATGCCCTTTAAAAGCGTCCACGCCTTCGTATTCTTGATCCAGAGCAATATACTGTATACAAGAAAAGCCAGAATGATGATTTCCAGCACATTCGTCAGCGTAATGGTTGAGATCGGATCGATAAACCATGTCAGATAATTTCGAAACCACATTCTGATCGTGCTCATTCCGGCTCCTCCTTTCATCTGAATAATATCTGATTATATCACACTTTTTCCTTTGTGCATACCGCCTTTTTTCCCTTTTCCGGTACATAAAACGACAAAAAAGATAAATTGAACACCATTTTTTCTCAGAACACGGCTGATCTCATCCACCGTGCTCCCTGTCGTGTATACGTCGTCTATCAGAAGGACACGGCGAACTGCAGGAAGATCCTCACGCACCGCGAAACTTCCGCGCAGATTGCTCAGGCGTTCCTCTCTCCCCAGATTTTTCTGTTCACGTGTCATCCGCGTGCAGTACAGACGGTTTTTCTCCACCGGGAGCCCTGTCAGCCGACCGATCTCCTCAGCCAGGAGTTCTGACTGATTGTAACCTCTTCGGCGTCTTTTCCGCGGATACATCGGAACCGGCAGGATGACCTCCGGTCTCCAGTTCCCGAGATACCGCGCAAGCACCTCTGCCATCGACTCCGCAAAAAACGGTATGTAATCCCGGCGGTTTGCCGATTTCATACGGTACACGGAATGCCTCAGCGCTCCTGTGTATGTAAACGCCGCAGCGCCGCGGTCATAAAAATGCCCCTGCTTCCTGCAATCTTCACAGTATTCCTGTCTTTCGTCCCCGACCGGCCTGCCGCATTTCATACAGACCGATCCCCTGATCCGGGGAAGGGATCGCTCGCAGGCAGGACAGCACCTGCTCCCCGAAGATATGGAGATACCCGGCAGCGCATCCGTTCTTTTTTCAGGCGCCGTTTTCTCTCCTGCCCGATTCGTTCCTCTTTTCGCCGCGGATTTGAATTTCCACGGCCGATCCAGGATCTCATCACAGATCGGACAGCGCCGCGGATACAGAAGCTCCGCCAGAAATTCCTTTATCTCCCTGCCCGCAAAACCGTGTCTGCTCTCTCTCCTGCTCTCCGTATTCCTGCTCAATCGGTTTTCCCTGTTCTCCCCCGGTTACCGATATATGGCGCTTCTTCTCTATTCCCCGGCTCCCTCCGTCAGCTCCCGGATCCGCTCCGCGAGCGACGTGTAGCGCTTATGCTCCATCGTATTGTCTATCATCTGCGCGAAGGTTTCCGGATCTCCCACGACCGTCACACATTTTCGCGCGCGCGTCACGGCCGTATACAACAAATTGCGATTCATCAGCATCCGCGGTCCTGAGAGCAGCGGCATCACGACCGCCGGATATTCGCTTCCCTGTGACTTGTGGATCGTCACCGCATAGGCAAGCTCCAGCTCCTCCAGCCCGGGATAGGGATACTCCACCATACGGTGCTCATCGAACTCAACCGTCACCCGCTCCGTGTGAAGATTGATCTCGCGGATGATTCCCATGTCCCCGTTGAAGATTCCCTCTCCTTTTTCAACCGGTATCCCGTACCGCCCGCGGATCTCCCACTCAGTCTGATAATTGTTTTTGACCTGCATCACCTTATCGCCCTCGCGAAACAGCCGGCCGCCCTGTTCATGCTCCCTCTTGCTTCGGCTCGCTGGATTCAGGTATTCCTGCAAAATACGGTTCAGGCGCTCCACCCCGAGCAGTCCTTTGCGCATCGGCGTCAACACCTGAATGTCAAACGGCTCCGCATTCACATAACGCGGCAGCTTCTCCCGGATCAACTGAATTACGATGCTGATGATGACATTGGCGTCATAGCGTTTCAGAAAGAAAAAATCCCGGCTCTTGTTATCCAGCTTCACCTGCTCTCCCCGGTTGATCCTGTGCGCGTTCACAACGATATCGCTCTCCGACGCCTGCCGGAAGATCCTTGTCAGCCGAACCACCGGAATCTTCCCCGAATCTATGATGTCCTTCAGAACACTTCCGGGGCCAACGGACGGAAGCTGGTTCCGGTCGCCGACCATGATCAGCCTCGTTCCGACCGCGACCGCGCTCAGCAGCGCGTGCATCAGATAAAGATCCACCATCGACATCTCATCGATGATCACAACATCCGCATCCAGCGGATTCTGTGCGTTTCTGGAAAAAGCAGCGGCGTTCCCGTTTTGAGCACCGGAGATTTCCAGCATACGGTGGATCGTCCTGGCCTCGTATCCGGTCGCCTCCGTCATGCGCTTCGCTGCGCGCCCGGTCGGAGCAGCCAGCAGAATCTGCAGACCCTCCGATTCGAAATAGGAGATCAGCGTATTGATCGTCGTTGTCTTTCCCGTACCCGGACCGCCCGTGATCACAAGCAGGCCGCAGCGCACGGACTCGATCACCGCTCTTTTCTGCATTTCATCCAGCTGTGTTCCCGTCTTCTTTTCGATCGCGGCAATCTTCTTCTGAATCGTCGGCTCGTCGATCTCCCCCGTAATATTGAGATCGCACAGCATACGTGCCGTGTTCAGCTCCGTGAAATACGCGGAAGCACTGTACACGCGATCCTGACTTTCCTTTTTGATGACAGCCTTTCGCTCGATCGCCAAGTCGGTCAGATACTGATCGACGTCCTCGATCGGTATGCCGAGAAGGTCGACCGTCTTATTCATGAGCTGATCCTTCGGAAGAAAAAGATGCCCTTCGCCACCCGCCTGCTGCAGAACATAAGAAAACGCGCACTTCACGCGGTACTCGGAATCCGCCCGCACTCCCGCGCGCATAGCGATCTCATCCGCAATGCGAAAGCCCACACCGTCGATATCTTCCGCGAGCTGATAGGGGTTCTCCTGCATAACGCGGTAGAGATTCTGCCCGTATTTCTGATAGATCTTGACTGACAGCGCCGTTGTGATCCCGTACTGCTGCAGGAAGAGCATCGCCTTGCGCATATCGCGCTTCTCAAATACCTGCTGCGCGATCTCCCGCGCTTTCCTCTCGCTGATGCCCTTGATCTCAACGAGGCGTTCCGGCTCCTCCTCGATGATACGGAATGTGTCCGAGCGAAAATGCCGCACGATCCTCGCCGCCAGCGCCGCGCCAACGCCCTTGACCGCCCCGGAGCCCAGATAGCGTTCCACTGACTCCTCGTCCTCCGGCATCCTGACCGTGCAGGTTTCGATCTTAAACTGCTCCCCGTACGATGGGTGTGATATGTACTGTCCGCTCAGTTCGACCTTCTCCCCCTCGCCGACGTAGGAGAGCGTCCCTACGCAGGTAATCTCCTCGCCGTCGGCTCTCAGAGTCAGAACCGTGTAGCCGTTGTCACTGTTGCGGAAAATAATGCGTTCTATGTACCCTTCCAGTTTCTCCATGTTCCTCCGCTTGCACGCTGCAAATGAGGGACGCTGCCCACCAGGCCTCGTCCCATCCGCGCGCCAGTCTTATTCCACGACCTTCCCGTCCGATGCTGTCAGCTCCACAAAACGGCCTGTCCCGACCGCCACGACCGTCATCGGATCCTCCGCCGTCATGGTGTTGATGCCGGTACGTGCCTCGATCAGTTCCTCCAGTCCGGAGAGCAAAGCCCCGCCGCCCGTCAGGACAATTCCCCGGTCGACCACATCCGCCGCGAGCTCCGGCGGCGTACGCTCCAGCACACTGTGCACCGCGTCGACAATCTGTCCCGTCACTTCTCTGAGCGCGTCGCGCGTGTCCTCTGAGGTGACGCGAATCGTCTTCGGCAGGCCGGTCACGATATCACGCCCTTTGACTTCCATCACCTTCGGCTCCGGCTTCTCAAAGGCTGTCCCGATCGAAATCTTAATCTCTTCAGCCGTCTGCTCTCCGATCATCAGGCCGTATTTCTTCCGGACGTATTTCACGATCGCGTCGTCAAAATCATCGCCCGCGACCTTGAGCGAAGCACTGACTACTATGCCGTCCAGAGAGATCACCGCCACGTCGCAGGTGCCGCCTCCGATGTCCACGATCATATTTCCGCAGGGACGCGAAATATCGATCCCCG